>CAMWXM010000136.1 GCA_947178195.1 uncultured Ruminococcus sp. | reverse complement strand
ATATAATAGGATTGAATATTTTGTATTTTTTCTCAGAGTATCCTCATCTGAGAAATCACCTTAACAAACAGCGTAAATACGTAATACATGTTGAAATTTGACCAGAATTTTGACGGCAAATAGCTAAAGAATAGATTCAAGTTTCTCCATATTTTTTCGCTTTAATTCCATTGATGAATGAACATATCTGTCAAGAGTTATCTTAACGCTTGAATGACCAAGTATTTCACTAAGGGTCTTGATTTCAAATCCTGATTCCACACATCTTGTAGCAAAAGTATGACGAAGGGCATGAAAATTCACATTATCAAGATTACATGATTTCATATATTTTCCAAAAGTATACCGCAGCATTCGTGGCTCAACGAAATTTTCCGAACTACCTGAAAGCAAGAAATTATTTTCGCTCTTTTTAAATTTTCTTAGTACATCACATAAAAACTTAGGCAGAGGTATATCTCTTTCAGAGCATTTACTTTTAGGCTGTGTTATAACAATTTTCGTCTTAATTTCCTCATCATAAACCTGAATCCTCTGCATAGTTTTTTCAATATGAAGTATTCTGTCTTTCAGCTTGATATTTTTCCATTTAAGAGCACAAAGTTCGCCAATTCTGATACCAGTATATAAGCTCAAATATACCCCTAATTTACTTGAATCCATATCTTCGATAAGAAAATCTGTAAGCTTTTTCTGTTCTGTGGTTGAAAGTACTCTAATTTTTTTCTGCTCCTGCCTTACGCAAATATTGTGAAAATTACAAATTGTTTTTATATTCTGGCTTTCAATATAAGAAAAAATAAGCTTCAAAACACATAAAATATCATTTACGGTTTTAGCTGAAAGACTTTCTTTATCAAGCTTCAATGAAAGAAATTCTTCTACCTGTTTTGACGAAATCAACGATGCGTCATATCCTCCAAACTCAGGAATAATGTGATTTTTACATATATTTCTATACTTGTCATATGTGGATTCCTTGTGCTTGAATTTGACAGTTTCAAGCCAATCGTCACAATATTTTGCCAGCTTCAAGCTTTTGTAGATATTTGGTGAAATATTTTGTTTGCTGTGAAATCCAAGTTTATTTTTAACCTCCGTATAACTTCTTGCATAAATCGAATGATATTTCGGCTTACCATACTGATCGTATGAATCAACAAATCGACCCTCCCATCTACCATCTTTTCGTTTGTAAATATTTTCTCCTCTTCGTGACATTTAAAAACCTCCTGCCGTATCACGGCTTGACCATATTTTTGACGGCGAATAGTAGAAAAAAGAATAAAATATATAGTGGAAATGCACAAGTTAATGAATATTTTTACAGAACTTATTGACAATTTGTAATGTGTATAGTATAATTATAAGGAAAATATTGTGTTTTTGTATATCTCAGATGAGGATACTCTGGGAAAAAATAAGGCTGTTTTGAGAGTAAACAGCCTTATTTAATTATTTAAATTTACTTATAATTTGTCTTATACGCCTTTCAGAAATGCCAAATTTTTGTGTAAGTTCACGTATATTTTTTATGTTATAATTTTCCCTGATGTATGTATTCATATAAGCATTGTTAAAAAGTTTTTTAGGAAATGTAATTTTTTGCCCTCCGAATAATTTTTGAATTTTTATGGCAGTTTCTACATCATAAGCTTCAGCAATTTCCAGATAAACACTCCTTAAATTCTGTGGCTTTATCTCTTTAATATTCATTATACTTCAACCCTATGGAAATTTCACTTTTTTTCACAATACTCAAATAAATCCTCTGTTTCATTAATGTCTCTTATGCCTGATAAAGTATCTTCAAGCAAATCGAAATCCATCAGCATTTCCTCAATATCGTCAGACGTATAACCATATTCCAGCAGGAGCAGGACATCTTCTTCCGACACTCCAAAGCAACCACATATTTCAAGCAGCATTTCTTCTTCACAGGTGTAGTAATCCGCAATATTCGTATAGTTCAAGTCTGGCAAATATCTAAGTTCACTTACTTTAAATTCAGTACAGTCAATTTTACCAGACCTGTCTATTGAAATAATATCGCCCTCATTCATCTTGATAATTTGATATTTATACTGATTCATACCTGATTTTTTAAGTGCTTTCTTCATTATACTTTCAGTTGAAGCATAAACATAAAGGTCAATCTTTTCAAAGTAAATCAGGTGCATCGGACTGCTGCCTTTTATAAAGTAAAGTGTATTTTCTTCATCAAGAATTGTAAAAGTAAAACTGCCCTGAACATCTTCTGCCATTGATTTCAATGATTCAAAATCCAATCTTCCTTGCTGTTCAATCAATTGCACAGCAACATAACTGTCCGTCTCAATATGAGTTTTAGGAAGCTTTTTCTCCTTCTTCAGCTCTTTATCATTGTAAAGTACGCCGTTATGAGCAAAGGCAAAGCTTTTGTCAGCCTTACCATAAAACGGATGATTATTGAAATTATATTTTTGATTACCCTGAGTTGCCAGACGAGTATGACCCATGATTGCAGTGATATCCTTGGAGAAATCAAACTTCACTTTATGAGCTGGCTTAGGCTTTTTGTAAATTTTAATTTCACCATTCTCCACATATGAAATACCACTTGCATCCGTTCCACGTTCTTCAGCAGCGTTTGCAAGCTCCTGAGTAAGCTTTTTAAGTTGCCTGTGAGAAAGATTTTTCCCACAATCAAGCCATCCAAATAATGCGCACATATTAAACTTCCTCCTCTGTATTGATTTCTTCATTAATATATAAACGACGTTCTTTCAGGTATTGAATCAATTCTGATTCCGTGATTTCCGATACAAAATCAGACCACGAAAGTTTACCAATTTCATAGTCAGACATAGAAACAGCCGCATTACAGATTCGATTAACCATCTGTAATGCGGCTGCAAGCGTATTATATTTGAGCGTGCCTCTGAACATTCTGAATTCCACGGTATGATAATTTCGTAAATTGACTGCTGCATATCTGCCCTTGTCGCCTTTCTTTGCCTTGTCAAGAATTGCTTTCGGTTCGTTTTCATAACCATAACGAGCAGCCCAGCGATTCATGCTGTATTCTGAACGGCGTGAGAATTTAAGCATTTCATTCCAATGATGCTCAACAAAATACAGAATGCGACCGATAACTTCTTCCTGCTCATCTAACGTTTTTCCCAATGAAGCACGATTAACATGGATATGTAATCCACAGGTTGAAGTCTGATGAGAACGATAGCCAAGTCTGATACACTCACGCATAATATCTTTCCAACAAAATTCGTTCAGATGGTAATCTAAGGTCATTGGGTGGGTTACTATTTCCATGCCATCTTCAAGACTGCCATCAGATTTTATGTAAATATGTTCAGCAGAGTAATTGCCAATTTCAAGTATTTCATCAGCATTATCACTGTCCTTACCACCAATATCAATTTCAAGCTCCACACCAAAATATCTTGAATTGCTGCCATAAAAAATAGGTGTTGGTTTATAGCTATAATCGTTAATTGAATCGCCGCTGCGAACTTCATCATAGCATTCACGACAATAATATTCGCCATTATATTCGTATGCATTATCATAGTGAATTACGCAATTACAGTCGTTACAGCGTGTATAATGAGTGTCATAGCACTCAGAACAAAGTATTATAGATTCATCACCGTAAGAATCCGAATCCCATATAGCAGCTCCACAATGGTCGCAAGTAGTGCAATATCTGTCAAAACACTCCTGACATATTGGTTCACCGTTAATTGTTTCATAATCCTCTTCCTCAATTATCTCTCCACAGTGCATGCATATGATTTTTTCATCCATTTTGATTTCCTCCATAAAATAAAATTGCCCTCTCGGAATTGTGACCGAGAGGGATTTGTGTTTGTCTAATATTCTTCTGCTAAAAGCATTGTTGAGTATGTGTCACTGTCAATGACATAAACCTTTGCTGTAATTGGATTTGGAACTGTTAAAATATATTCACGTTTGAATTCAGGTTGCTCCTGCTCATGAATTATTTTTTGCTTTCCATCTACACATGAAAGTCGAAAAATTTGTAAATAATCCTTTGGCTCAGGCAACGCTGAAATGCAGTCCCACATAAAAATCTGAAGTACAGCCGGTATTTCCGACTGTACTCCTTTGGTTATGTAACGATTTGTAAACATAGGCTATTTCTCCTTTTTGTCAGAATGTTCATTCTTGTAAAACTTGGTAATTCCACTAATCAAAATCACTGCATATTCAAGTACTTTAAAAACTGCTTCTGCTTTGATTTTCATGACTTATACCTCCTTCGTCAAATTATAAGGGTATAATATATAATTACTTTTTTATACTTTACTGAAAACTAATAAACACTAATATAAGCAGTTATACACTGAAATAGTCTATTATTTTTTGTAAAGGAGCAATTTTTATGTTTGAAAGAGTACCAGACATTCTTACTTTTAAGGAGTGTCAAAGATTTTTAAAAGTCGGAAAAAATACTTTGCTTGATTTAATTCACAATGGTGAAATAGAAGCTTTTAAAATAGGAAATCGATGGAAGATTCCTAAAGAATGCGTTTTGGAATATTTAAGGCATAGATAAAATTAATGCGTCATGCTAATTATCAGGCATGACGCATTTTACTGTATATATAATATTTTTAACTACCCATTTATACCTATATTAGTCTGTAGCTCCCCCTACCCCAATTTTATTACATTTACTATTTCTATTACATTTATTATATATACTTATTATATTATTTAAATGTTATGATATTAATTTTCATTTAAGGACAACAATAAACTAAAAAGAACGGAGGTAATCTAATGAACACTTATTTTATACATACAATCGAATTATATCGCTTAATTACATACAGCGAATTTACAAGTCTTAACAAAGGCTTACGAAGATTTAAAAATGATAATGAATACCGATGCTTAGAACATGAAAAAGACGGTATTACTGTTTTATTTAGAAAATGTACCGATAATGAAAAGAAGAAAAAGGGTAATAAGTATGGCTATAAGCTGATTATTATTTTTAATCCCTCTCGCCTTATTGAAAATAATACATACATTAACAGGATTCGGAATACTAATGCTTTTGTAAGTTCCATAACGCTTTTTAATGAAAAAATAAAGTGGATATTTGAAAAAATTATCCCTGATATTCACGGATTAAACTATTTTACACTCAGCAGAATTGATATTACAAAAGATATTTCAGGTATTCCTGAAAATGTGATTCAGGAGTACATTAAAACTATAAGGCGATTTTCATTTAATTACGGATATGATTTAAATACTCAACTTGAAGAAAATTGCCCGACATTCAAGCCTGAAAATTCTGTCAATATCATAAACAAATCAAGAGGAATTGAATTTGTTCTGTACAATAAGCATCAGGCAACTATAGACCAAAAGTATCCTGATGAAATTCAGAATTACTATACTGATACGCTTAGAATGGAATTGCGTTGTGGTAGAAAATTTATAAAGAAGAATAGTAAAGATTTCGACGTATTCAATTCGTTAATATATTTTTATATCAATATGGAATCAATAGTTAAAGATACATTTTATAGGCTCTTTTCTCATGGCTATGGTTCATGCTTTCTATCTCATTACTGGCTTGAAGAGGAAATAAAAAAGAAATTTAACAGCAAGAAAAAGAAAATGCTGAAACTTGTAAATTGTCTTCATAGGCATCCTGATAAAAGCCTTAATAATGCTCTTTCTCAACTTTTTCCAAGTAAGAAATCTCAGGCAACCATTATGAATTATTTTAGCAAAATCCAGCTATCACCTATTGCTATTCAAACGACAGATATTCCTTATATGCAATCTATAGAATCACTTTTGGAGTTTCAAAATCCCAGTACAAATGATATAAAATATTTTGATATGGTAAGGTTTCGTTCCAGAGGGAAAGACGTGTTTTTGCATGATTAGTAAAATCTAAAAAGTCATTTATATATTATCACTATAGCAGTACCGTTATATTATCTGTACTGCTAAATTTATTTATGAGGTGATATACTATGGCTAAAAAAGGCAACAATGAAGGAAGTATTTACAAGGATACAAAGGGAAGATGGAGAGGCGTTGTAACATTGCCTTCTGCTGATGGTAAAGTCAAAAAGAAGTATTTTTACGGAAAATCTAAAAAGGAGGTTTCAGAAAAAGTCAATGTTTTACTTAATGAAATGAAAAACAACACTTACATTGAACCATGCAAAACTACTTTGTATAATTGGCTGTATACATGGCTTGAAACTTACTGCAAAAACAATATCCGACCTACCACATATATCAACTACGAAACATACATTCACAGGCATATCAAGGACTCAATTGGTGGTATAAAGCTATGTGACCTATCTTCAATCACCATACAGCAGTTCTACAATGAAAAGCTAAAAAATGGTAAGCTTTCAGGTACAGGAGGACTTAGTCCTAAAACAATGAAAAATCTTCACAATATGCTGCATAAGGCTTTGAATCAGGCAGTTTCCCTTAATATGCTTGCAAAAAATCCTTCTGATTTTACCGTTATCCCCAAGAATACCAAAAGAGAAATGAGATTTTTCACAGTTGAAGAGCAAAAGAAACTTCAGGATTTATTATCCGATAAACCTCTTGATATGGCTATACTTCTTGACCTGTATACAGGTATGAGGCAAGGTGAATTGCTGGGATTAAAATGGGAAAATGTTCATATTGACCTTTCAGGAAGCAGCTATATTAAGGTAGTGCAGACTATAAATCGTATTAAAAATTATGATGAAGGCAGCGACAAAAAGACTATTCTTACAGTAAGTGAACCCAAAACATCTAACTCTAAAAGAACTATTCCCATTCTTCCGGAAATAGCTGAGAAGCTGTATAACTATAGGCTTTCACAAGAAAAATATATTGCTGAAAATTCTTTTCTTAATACGGAATATGTGTTTATTTCATCAGTCGGAACTATGGTTGACCCGAGAGATTTTCAGCGATACTTTAAAAATCTTCTCAAAAAGCATGATATTCGTGAAATCAATGTTCATGGTCTAAGGCACACTTTCGCTACAAGAGCTTTGGAATCAGGGATGTCCGTAAAAACTCTGTCAAAAATTTTAGGGCATTCCAATGTCGGATTCACCCTTGACACCTATACTCATGTTACAGAAGATTTAAAGTCAGAAGCTATTTTGGGTATGGAAAATTTTCTCAAATAATTGTTACTTCCTGCTCCTGATTTGTTTATTGAGAGAAGTCTTTAATATGGCTTCTCTCTTAAAATTTATACCTGCAAACCAATCAAAAATCCCTAAAAAACAATGTCACTACAAAGCTAATATGTATATACAAATACTACAAGATAAGTAATTGTAGGGACATTACTTTTTTAATGTTAAAGCTGTGGATTTAAAAATTTTCCTTACACACCATATACAAATTTCACAAAATATGATATAATATATAAAATTATAGAAATGAGGTTAATATAGTAA
>CAMWXM010000135.1 GCA_947178195.1 uncultured Ruminococcus sp. | reverse complement strand
GAGATACAAGGTTTATAATAAATTATATCATATACCAAATATAAAAGTCAATGAAAGGAATGATTTCCCACGCAAATCATTTTGAGAGTTATTGGTGAAAATTGATTTGCGTGGAAAATCCATTCAATTACTTGACATTTATATTTTATAAGGTTATAATTATTGTATATATAATTTTTAAATCAGGGAGAATAATAATGAGTATAAAATTTCATTTACCGGACTTTGCAACACATTATCAGTTTAATCGTGTTTTTATAGAAATGATAAATCATTGTCCTGAATATTTTCATGAAGGACTTGAAATTGCGTCCTTTTACGGAACGTTTCCCCAGTCGCTGTGGAACGGCGGACGAGCTATTATGGGAATATGTGAGAAGTCATATGTCAAGATGGTCGTGCGTGAATTCGATAAGCTTCAGATTCCGCTGAGATTTACATTTACAAATCCTGTAATAACAGAAGAGCATCTCAACGATGATTTTTGCAATTTTGTATTGAGAACTGCCAATAACGGTATAAACGGAGTTATTGTTGTATCGCCTGTTCTGGAAGAATACATAAGAACAAAATATCCTGGTTATAAGATTACAAGCTCAACCTGCAAGCGTATTACCGATATTAATTCTTTAAATGAGGAAACCGGAAAAAATTATGATATCGTTGTTCTGGATTATGATTTCAATAATAAATTTGACATTCTCGAACAGGTTCAGAATAAAGAAAAATGCGAAATACTTGTAAATGCCTGCTGCCGCCCCAACTGTCCCAACAGAAGCGCACACTATTTTGAGATTGGACGTTCCCAGATTGCTCTTTGTGAACATGTTAAAAAGAAAACGAAAAAACCGTTTGATTTTAAGGAATACGGACTTTATGATTCAAAACCTGAAATATTGGAATGTCCATATATGGAATATGACGCAGTTGATGTAAGAAAGCATTCGACCCATATATCTCCGGAATTGATTTTTGAAAAATATATTCCTATGGGATTCAATCAATTTAAAATTGAGGGCAGAACAGCCAACGTATTTAATCTTGTGGAATATTATCTGTATTATATGGTAAAGCCTGAATACCGTGAAAAAGCAAGATTGACCCTCTACACTCAGTTGAAAACAAATGATGTAATACATGTTGAAAACTAGAAAAATTTAACAATAATTAAAGAAAAGAAGCGGGTTGATGAAAGATTTTGTGTAAGTAAATACGTGGATTAAGTTATTTTGTGTGAGTTGATATCACAGGTGAGGCAAGTATGAAGGTTAATAAAAAAATATTTGAGTTATCGTCACTAAAAAAATACAGGCAGTATGAGCGTAAGCTCTGGCTAATACCTTTGGCATGTCTGATTTTTATTATGCTGCTTCCATCAAGGAAAAAGGCATTTGATGACTTAATCGAAAATCCGAACATTTCAACAGTAATTGGTATTGTAATATTTCTTTTTTTGCAAACGCTGATATTATCAATTATTCCTTTCTTTATAGGAAAAATCATTATCAAAACTCATATTAAAACAACAATATCCAACTGCACAATTAAAAATATGCAGGATTTTGATTATTACCGTGAAAAGCTGACAGGTTTGTCGCCGGCGATTATCAGTATTCTGACCGATCTGGAGATTGAGCAGAAAAAAGATGTGGCAGCGTCTATTTTGCAGTATGAAAATCTTGGACTGTTAACAGAAGCCACAGACAATACGTATTATGTCACAGATAAATATTACAGCTGCAATAATTTAAATGAAAGTGACCGCTATTTAATAGAGCATCTGGAAAAAGGTGACTTTGACTGGGAAAATGATACAAAGTGGAAAACTATGGTAATGGATGAAGCAATTTCAGAGGGATATGTCAAAAGAAAAATTATTCAGAATAAATCCGGCTCTAAAAAAGGCTGTCTTGTACCGTTGGCAGCAGCTCTGGTCTGGTTTTTGTGGGTGGCAAGCGCAAGACAGAGATTAAATGATTTTACTGCAATTCTTGACACTGCTCCGGAACATGCACCCCTGTCAGAACAGGTGAATTTTCTCATTCAGAATAAGCTTATACCTGAATGTATAGAAGTAATACTGATGTTCATTTATATGACGTTTATGATTGCATTTTTGCTGTCAGCCACTCGTGTGGGTGCAATAATCACGAAAAATAGAAAACCAATAAAACGTACAGAATACGGTCATTATATGGCAGAATGCATATACGGAATGAAGAATTTTATCCATGATTATTCTAATTTGAATGAGGCTAACAGACGTCAGGTTGTCCTATGGGAAGACTATCTTGTATATGCTGTTGTACTGGAAGAAAATAAGGAAATAGTAAATGAAATTTCAAAAACAAGGAGAAAATCTTTATGAATGGTATACTTATCATTGTAATTGCAGTTATTGTTTTTGTTGCCGTAATAATAATCGTGGAGTACAACAGTCTTGTAGTACTCAGAAACAGAGTTGATAATCAGTCTGCCCAGGTGGATTTACAATTGAAACGCAGAGCAGAGCTTATTCCTAATCTTATTGAGATAGTAAAAGGATATGCAAAATTTGAAAAATCAACCCTTACCAATATCGCACAACTCAGAAGCAAGGTTATGAATTCTGGAAATACAAGCGAAGCCTGCGCCGCTGATGCAAAGCTTGGTCGGGTATGTTCACAAGTGCTGGCGCTTGGAGAAAGCTATCCAGAACTGAAAGCAAATACTAACTTTTTAAAACTGCAGGAAGAACTTTCAGAAACAGAAAATAAAATTGTAATGGCACGGCAGTTTTATAATGATATCATAACAAAATATAATACTGCTGTTCAAGTGTTCCCAAAATCCGTGGTAGCAGGTATTTTTGGCTTTAAAAGAAAAGAACTGCTGGAAATTTCTCATTCGGAACGTGAACCAATCAAACTTGACAGTAATACTTTCCAGTTTTAGAAAACAACAAATTTTATCCGTTATGTTTTTTATTTTGGGTATAAATTTAGCGCTCTTAAAAGAACGCTTGACATTATATAACTTTGCGATATAATAATAAGTGAAAAGGGTTACTGCGATAAGCGGTTTATTCTTAAATTAGGTAATAAAAAATAAAAATCCACGAAGGAGCAATTTTGGCTCATTTTCGTGGATTTTTTTGCGACACGTTAATATATTAAATTGTAACTTTTTCAAAGATTTCACACTTAACAAACGCCGTAGATACGTGATTTCAGACCGCTTTCTCGGATTTTTTAGCCTTTTTCTTGGATTTCACACATTTGGTATTTTGCTTGTCACTTAACATCAAAAAGGCGGTGCAGTTTTACGTCAAGGTGATAGGGGATAAGCATCATTATTGCTCCACAACTGAATCTGAAGATGTTCCCACCTGAAAAGACAAGGGACAGACCTTCTCGGAAACTACCGCACACCGCCTGTCATAATCTTTTAGCGATATGCGTCGTTATCCTCATAGAATGGCGCCAGCCCGCCGTCGTCGTCATCCTAGCCTATCGCAAAAATCTTTTGTCATTCGCCGCACGCTAGTTTCCGAGGAGGTCTAATTTTTATATAATGTACATATATTTTATCATTGATAAATAAAAGAATGGAGGAGATTTATTGAATACTTCCGATTTTAAAGAGACAGCCGAAAGATATAAAAAAGAAATGATTGACCTTTACGGTGCAAAATCAACTACCGTGCCGGATGCAGCATCTGAAAAAACCGAAGAAATAAATAATAAAGGCAATGAAGAGAATCAAGAAGAAAATACAGAATCCATACAGGAAAGTAAAAATGAAAGCACAGAAAACAATATTGAAGAAAGATTTCCGTCGCCGGTAATTCCTGATTTTATAAAAAGCGCACAGAAAACGCCTAAAAATGACTCTTTCGGATACCTGAAGGTAAGCGTCAGAACCGGAAACGGAGGAATTCCCATTGAAAACAGCGCTGTTACCGTTTCAGAAACTGTTAACGGCAAAGAGAATATCATAAAGCTTATGCTTACAAATTCAAGCGGAGATACAGAGACCATAAAGCTTCCTGCCCCTAAGAAGCCTGATGGAAACCAGCCTCAGGATTATGAGCATTTTTCCACATATAACATATCCGCATTTTCAGAAGGATATTTTCGTGAGGTAAGCCGGGACGCACCAATATTTGAAGGTATAACCTCTATCCAGACCTTTTTTCTTGTTCCCGAGCCTTATAATTATGATTCAAATGCGGATACTTTAAATTATCAGAATGAAGAACCGATTATATAAATTAAATAAATTATATATAAAGTTCTTCTGATAGAATGGAGGTATTTATGACAGGGTTGCCGTTTATTCCTGAAACAATAACAGTACATATGGGTGCTCCCGCATCAAATGCGGAAAATATTACCGTAAGTTTTCCTGATTATGTAAAAAATGTTGCGTCAAGCGAAATTTTTCCTACATGGCCGGAAAATTCTCTCAGAGCAAATATTTATGTAATAGTCACATTCGCCTTAAACCGTATTTATACTGAATGGTACAGAGCCAAGGGCTATAATTTTGATATTACAAGCTCAACTCAATATGACCAGAAATTTATAAACGGACGTGAAATATTTGACAATATAAGCCGTCTTACCGATGAGCTTTTTAAAAATTATGTTGTAAGGCAGGGGAGTATAGAACCGCTTTTTACCCAGTTCTGCAACGGAACTACCGTTACATGCGACGGACTTTCCCAATGGGGAACTGTAGGACTTGCGGAACAGAATTACACTCCCTATGAAATTTTACAGTATTACTATGGAGATGATATAAATATAGTGACCGATGCTGTAGTCATGACAAATACTCCCTCCTTTCCGGGAGTTGATCTTCGTCTTGGCACATTCGGAAACGACGTCAGAACCTTACAGGTACAACTTAATCGTATTTCAAGAAATTATCCTGCAATTCCCAAAATAAGCGAGATTGATGGAGCTTTCGGAGTACAAACAGAAGATGCAGTAAAAAAATTCCAGGAAATATTTAATCTACCCCAGACAGGCGTTGTAAATCGTGCCACATGGTATAAAATTGCATATATTTATGTCAGCGTTAAAAAGCTTGCCGAATTAAATTCAGAAGGATTACGACTGGAGGACGTCCAAAAGCAATACCGTGAAGAGCTTGTACCGGGAATGCAGACTTCAGAAGTCAAAACTTTGCAATATTTCCTGGCGGTTATAGGCGCATATTACGAATCGGTTCAGCCGGTGGATATAACAGGATATTACGGCGAACAGACCGAAGCCTCTGTAAAATCCTTTCAAAAAGTTTTCGGTCTGCCTGAAACAGGAACGGTAAACCGTGCAGTATGGAATGATCTATACAGAGCATATATGGGTATAATAGAATCTGTACCTATAGACAACGAGCATGACGTAATACTTTTCCAGGGCAGGATCTTAAAAGAAGGTATGTCTGGCGAGGATGTAAGACTGCTCCAGGAATATCTTACATTTATCAACAAATCGTATCCAAATATTCCTGCTGTAAACAATACCGGCTATTTTGGACCAGTCACACGTTCTTCCGTACTTGCCTTCCAGCGTCAATTCGGACAGCCGCAGACCGGCTTTGTAGGAGCGGTCACATGGAATGAGATCGCAGGTTTATATTCTGATTTAAAATACGGCTTCGATAAACGTCCATATCAGAATCCCGGATATACCATAAAGGAGGCATAATACATGGCTTTTACAGATCAACAGAGAAAAGAACATATTTCCGAGCTTCAAAAGCGCCTTTACGATGTTTCGTTTGTAAACGAAAAAGTGCCGCCTGTTATGTCTGATGGGATTTATGGCAAAGAAACTGCTCAGGCGGTAAAGGCTTTTCAATATGCAAATAATCTTGACGCAACGGGCGAAGCTGACAGCAAGACCTGGGATACGATAATGAATTATTGTCAGACGCTGAAAACTCCAATAACCGTATCGGTAGTGCCAAAAAACTTTGTTTTGTCGAATACTACATCAAAAGATATAATTTATATTATTCAGGTAATGCTCAACAGATTGGGCGAGGAATTTTCTAACTTTCCGCAAATCGAAATAAACGGAATATATTCTGAAAAAATGAAAGAAGCTCTTATATTTCTTTCACAGGTCAGCAATATAGATTGCAAACAATTCGATGTCAGTACATGGAATATGCTGGCTTTTATATTCAATGCAAGAAAAAAATAACTTACTTATTAAAAAATTTTTCTTTTGCAAAATACGTCCAACTTTATATTAATACAAAAAAATTAGCTGTCTTAAAAGACAGCCGATTTTTTTCAACCAAAAAATCCCAAGCTATAGCTTAGGATCTACGTTATGCCGAGAATATTTCCCCGACAAAAAGTGGAGCGGAATACGAGGCTCGAACTCGCTACCTCCACCTTGGCAAGGTGGCGCTCTACCAGATGAGCTAATTCCGCATTTACGGAGAAAATAAATTTCTCCGTGGTGCCTCCGATCGGAATCGAACCAATGACACGGGGATTTTCAGTCCCCTGCTCTACCGACTGAGCTACAGAGGCATGTCATATCAGCAATAAAATTGCTGAAATGGCGATCCGGATGGGAGTCGAACCCACGACCTCTAGCGTGACAGGCTAGCGTTCTAACCAACTGAACTACCGGACCGAATGGTGGGAACAATAGGGCTCGAACCTATGACCCTCTGCTTGTAAGGCAGATGCTCTCCCAGCTGAGCTATGCTCCCACATTAATCACTCTCTTCAAGCGACTATATTATTCTACACCATTTTCCGCCAAAAGTCAATAGCTTTTTTAAAAAAAATACAACTTTGTAAGTAATCAACAATTATTATGCAGATTTCTTGTCATATATGTACAATCAATTAAAAGAATTATCCCCATTTTTTCCGAAAAGTCTCATAATTTCTATTTTTAAACCGCTGTATTGCTTAGTTTCAAGTAAAGGGTCTTTCTCAACGATAGACTGAGCGATATTTTTTGTCAGGTTCATTATTTCCATATCCGCACCAATATCGGCAATTTTAAGAGGCGGCAGACCATGCTGACGCTGACCGAAAAAATCACCCGGTCCACGAAGCTTCAGGTCCTCTTCTGAAATTTCAAATCCGTCGGAAGTACTGCTCATGATTTTCATTCGTTTTACGCAGTCCTCTCCGGTATTGTCGGTAAGCAGAATACAATGACTCTGACGGCTTCCTCTGCCTACACGTCCCCTGAGCTGATGAAGCTGAGAAAGTCCGAATCGCTCGGCGTTTTCAATAAGCATTACCGTAGCGTTGGGAACGTCCACTCCCACTTCAACTACCGTGGTACACACAAGAAGCTCTATTTCACCGTTTTTGAATTTGTCCATCACCTGATTTTTTTCGGCAGCCTTCATTTTACCGTGAAGCAATCCCACCTCATAATCGGCAAAATCCTTTGCTTTTATTTTATCGGCATAGCTTTTCACAGCCTGAAGATCGCTGTCGCTGTCCTCTATCATAGGG
>CAMWXM010000134.1 GCA_947178195.1 uncultured Ruminococcus sp. | reverse complement strand
GTGTTGACATTTTTTCCTTAGAAAATGCATTTACACAGTTTGTAATTCAGAACCTGCACAAAATCGCAGACCTTTTTATGCACCGTTTTTCCGAGTATTCGGATATGGCTGATGACAATTCAAACCTCAATGATCGGGAAATGCGGGACTGTTTGCTTTATGCCTGTTTCTTGGTTCTTGGACGCTATATTGACTTGCTTGAACAGGCGATGAAATGTGAGAAAATACAATATGACAAAATAATCGTATAAGAAAATTTTAACCTCTGCACTATTTTTTTAGCGCAGAGGTTATTTTTTAGATAGTGCATTTTCAGCTTTCAGCATATTGAATCGATTAAGAACAAAACATTACAATCATATTATCTGCCATTACAGAAGGCTTGCAGATGTTTACGAAAAAAATCATGAAGATACGAAAATTTCTAATGGTTGATTCAAGGATTATTTGATGTATCCGTATTTTTTTCAATTCTATATCCCAGTTTTATTATCGTTTTTACCGTTTCAATCGCAGTATTGCGGTCATAATCCTTTTCACATTCTGGAAGTTCATTATACGGAACGAGGCATGGAGTAGTTTTGCATATATCGTCACGGATTTTACCGTAAATCCAACCTTCCGAAATCCGTCCTTTTGCCCAAATGTTATGCACATTTTCCGCAAGTTCTTCTGCCAAACCAATAATATCGTTCGATAATTTTATATCCGATGTGTCTATAGGTTCAGGGTAAAACATATGCTTTCCTCTCCTTATTGAATCTACTCATATATTTTTGAAAATCTCCGTCCGGATATTATGTACATATCCTTAAGGTCATCAGTGCGTATTGCCAGATAGTCGCCCGGCTTACCTGACATATAATTTTCCTTATCCCATAGTGTATATAGCTTTACACGCCGATCAAGCCTTACTGCATAAATACTTGACGATGTATTTGGAATGCAGCTTTTTGCATATGTCAGCAGCTCGCGCTGTCCGTGTGATGTACTGATAATACTTGGGCTGTACTCACCGTCAATCTTAAAAATTTTATCGGACAGTGAATATGTCCTGCTGAACTTTTCTTTTTCTATGGGATAAATATTTCCCTCGTCATCTATCATTATATAGATATTGTCATCAGCTTCAACATTGAAATCCGCTTCAAGCGTCCGTACAACAAAAGACGTTCCCGCCGGAAAAATATCCGTACTTTTAACAAAGCCAAGAGTAACCATCTTTTTTGTATAAATCTTCATTACGGACAAATCCGGCGCATAGCTATTAACGTCAATAATATCGACACACTCAAAATATTCGGAAATCCTTTTGTTAAAATATTCTGTCGGCTCGTCTGCGTCAATTTTCATATACTTTTCGGAGGCAAGGCGCATATTAATAAAGCCGCCCGCTTTGTCGCAATGTCCGCCGCCCGACCCTATATTCTCGGCTATAAATTCAGCAAGCTCGGAGGCGTTTATCTCTTTTACGCAGCTTCTGATCGAAAATTTTATCCCGCCCGAAACCTTGCAGCATACAACGCTTGCTTTGACGGAATCCACCTTAATAACAAGGTCGCTTATAAATCCCAGAATATTCGGGTCACATTCTTCGGCGCGGACAAAAGCGCAGTGATGCGCATTGTTACAGTTTATGCGGTTCAAAGCGTCTCCCGCTATGCGCAGCTCCGACAGCGACAGATTGGAATTTATAAGCAAGGAAAATACCGCCTTGTTATATTTTGCAAAATCCCTGAGGTCGCGGTCCGCAGGATGGCTAAGCTCTTTCATTTCGTCCGTGTCGGTGTAAAGTCCGTAATACAGGGCTGTAGCAAGCTTTTCATTCGCATTGAAATCATAGCCCGCCTCATTCAGCAGCACGGCTATTACAGACGAGCAGCTTCCGTATGAGGGGCGGATATCATACATCGGCGATTTTGCGTATACGCTTGCATGATGGTCTACAGCGGCGTAATTTTCAGCTTCAAAATCGGCAGTGTTGCTTTCACCGTGAACACAATCCGCCGTAATAAGCAGCTCGGGCTTTTTGTCAAGCTTTTCCGCATACTCTATGGGAATACCCAGTTTTTCAATCATAATAAGCAAATTTGACTTGCTTATTTTTTTATTCCCGCCGTATATAAGACGCGGCTTTTTCCCGTGAAATGTCAGATAACAGTAAAGCCCATACCCCGAAGCAATGGTGTCTGCATCGGGGTAATTATGGCACTGTATCACAATACTGTCATATTTGAGCAGCTCGCTTAGTTTCATAATAATCACCCTGATTTAAAATATTGAGGATTTCACAATTTCCACTATTAATGCAACAACAAACGCAAATCCTTCGAATGAGATGAAAATAATTCCTATGGTTTTTCCCGCCTTAGATTTCTTGTTTACTATACCGTTTTTCTTTTTTGCTGACGATGACAGAATAATAGCCGCTATGCTGGAAAGTATTCCTATTAAGTCCAAGCCGGTGTAGCCGTCAATCGCAAATATCAGCGTCGCCAGCGAAAGTATACCGCATATCAATGACGCCATAGATTTTCTTTTTCCTACTGTTTCCCGCAGAGGCGCATGATCAATTTCGGTACTTGCCGGAACTGTTTGAGGCGTTGAATGATTGCTGCCGCTCATTTCCGTATGCCGTCCATTTGAGAAAACACGGCAGACATTTATTCCGTCCGCTTCAATAATTTTCTGGTAAAAGTCAAGCTCCCTCGCATAAGTGTATTTATGTATGGCTTGCAGGCGGTTCAAGCGCATACTCATTCCCTCAGGTAGCTTGGTGTCCTTCAAATATACAAGCAGCAGAGGCTTGTCCTTGTCTCTGGCAAAATTCAACTCGTCCTTGCAGTTTGACGAGGCTAAATATTCATCACTGATAAAAGCTATAAAGTAAGCGCACCCGGATATATGAGAAGCGATATTTTCGTCCCACTCCGAACCCGGGTTTATCCCGCTGTCGTACCATATGCGGAATTCCAATTGCTGGAGCTTTGATATTATATTCAATACCTCGCCGCCGTTTCTATGGGAATAGCTTATAAATATATAAGGCTGATTCCCTTTATAGGGACTGAACAAGTCAATGTTTTCCTGATACATCAAGATAAGCCTCCGTTTTACAAAGTCTCTGCTTGCCGAACCGTTTTGCTGCGGCAGTATGAATATTCAAATGTGCTTAAATAAAAAGCGATTCTATTTTATCGATAATATATTCAAAAAAGTAATCTATCCAGCTTAGCCCTCTGTAGCCTATCTCGTCCATTCCGTTAATCGCTTGTTTTATCATTAAAGACACAATAACACCCGGTACAGATATGATCAGACATACAATGCCCGCAACCTTTGCAAGTATTCTTGCGCCGCTGTTATTCCCGTTATTCTTAGACATTGACGACAAAACAATGGCTGCCGCAATACTTTTTATACTCAAGTTCCACAGCAAGTCTTACTATATAGCTGAGACTTACACCATATTTTTTTGACCAATTCTTCAGCATAAAATACGCTGATCTTGAAAAACGAACTGTCAATCTGATAAGCCGCTCGTTGCCTCTGTCTATAACGATTTTTTTCGTATCTTCCATTTGTAATATTCCTCCTGTCAATATATATGTCTTGTCTTAAAGATGCTGCCCGTTACTCACGGACTTTCCATGCCAGCTGCTCCATTTTATCCGCAGCCTCTTCAAACCTGTCAATAATATTTTTTACTTCATTCATGTCAGGATAAATTTTTTTGATTTTTTCTTGTTCATTTTCACACTCCTTTATGTGTATCTCTTTTAGGGTTCCTTTAGAGTTATCATTATCAAGGTCAAATTTTTTCTCAACATATTTGAGCCTGACCTCCTGACTGAAATTAAAGCCAATGCATCGAGCATTATTTACAATATCTCTGCAAATCTCCGTAAGCTCTGAAACAGCTGCCATTAGCTCAGCCGCCTGCGTTCGGTCTCTGTACCTTACACCGGCGAGATGATCCGCAAGCTTACGTTCCACAGCAAGCCGCACCGCATGAGCAAAGCTTATGCCATGCACTTTTGTCAGCCGCTGCAAAGCAAAATACAACGACTCCGGCAACCGCACCGTTAAAGAAATATACTGCTTCTTGCTGCCGCCTTCGGCGCTTTTTTGAATGTTTTTCACAGATGACGTACCTCCTGTCCGAAATTATGATGTGCTGCGATGTTGAAACGCAAGTAAAGGGTTGCGGTGCTCGCCGCCCTCCCAACCCTTTACTTGCGGGGGACAACATAAAGCGTTGCTTTACGTTTTCCCCTGCGACCCCTTTCGGTCAACACTACAGCAGTTCTCAAAAATTTTAAATAAATTCCGGAACTGCTATAGCCCCCTACAGAACACTTAACAGCATTGTCGTAAATCAAATCAAGCCTGAAAATTCTGCTGATTTGAAATAAATGAGGTGTCCTGTTCGGGATATTCTTTTTCCGAAACAACAGACTGCTCGGAAACAGCAGACTGCTCGGGAACAACAGGCTGTTCGAGAACAGCAGTCTGCTCGGAAACAACAGGCTGTTCTGGAGCAGCAGACTGTTCGGGAACAACGGTTTGCTCGGAAGCAGCAGCCTGATTGGGAACAACAGCTTTTCGCTTGCGTGCCTCAGCTTTGACCTGCTTTCTCTCCTGCGCTTTCTTTAGGGACACACTGTTTTCGATAATTTTCTCAACTAAAACAGTAAATTCGCCCGAACCTATCATCTCCTTGAAAATAATTCTGGTTTCATCATTTGGCAAATCCAAAATAAGTTTGCTCAGAGGCTCGTTCTGCAAAATCAGCGAAGGCAGACATGATATTTTTTCTGATAATTGTTCCATATCATACTCCCGTTTTGCTTTCTCCAGCTCCTTGCTTCTAGCCTTCAAGTCTTGCTTAAGCTCTTTAAGTCCTTTAGATTCTTTTGTTTCTTTTTTGTCGTTCATGTAAAAAAACTCCTTTTTGAAAAATTTTTTATGTAACCGGCTTAATTTTAAGCAGATAACATCATTACAAATGCAAACAAAAAAGCCTATCTAATTAACAACAATTAGATAGGCTGATAAGCATTTATATTTTTAATTTTGCTTGATGTCGCTATTCTAAATGTCATTAAAATAATGTGTTGAGATGACTTAGGAAATCTCTTATGTTCAAAAAAAATTTGGAGTTTTCCTATGTCTTTAGCTTCAAATGTTTGTGAAATAAATTGTATCATACTTTTTAAATTTTTTCAATAGTTAAAATACACGAAATCAACTATTTTTATTTGTTAATATTGCTATTACAACCATGAACCAAGTGGACGGCAGAAGGACTGCCGTCGGTTTTTTCTTAAACGGGTCTAACAGGATACCGTTAATATTTTATTTAGAAGCAGGTGATATTTCTATGAAAAATGTGAACAGGAAGGGGTTGATTTACATATGAAAAATATTTGGAGCAGGGGAGCGATACCATAAACCGGAGGGCAAAATTCTTTGTGCTTACGAGAATCACTTCGCTCTTCCGGCACAGTCTAAAGTTTTATTTCATACTATGTTTTTTCACATTTTTTCATAGTAACAGAAATTTTTGTGCAAAATCACAACAAAAAATGGCAAACTCAACCAAATTACTCCATTTAGAAAGGTGGTCGATGTGCATTTTGCCCAAAATATCGGCATTTGTTGACGTGTAAAATTTCGGCGTTTTTATGTCTTTACTTTATTAATAAAGTATGATATAATTATATTACTAAGACGTAATTTCATTACAATAAAAGGAGTCATTATCATGTTGACAGAATCCAAACAGCAAATCTTACCCGAAATTATCAGCCGGGTGACGGCGCTTGCCTACAGTGATGTGCCGGATATGGAAAGTATCCCAAAGATATTTGAGCTTATCACGGCAATTGCAGCAGGCAGTGAAAATTATGCCGCAGCTAAACTAAAGGCTCGCCCTGTGGAAATGCTTACGATCAAGGAGTGCAAAGAGCTTGTTCAAGGAGTTTCCGAGCATACAATACGCAAGCTTGCTAAGCAGGGCAAAATCAAGTCTGTTCGTGCAGGCGAGGGTAAACGCGGCAAGATACTCATAAGCAAAGACAGCTATCTTGATTACTTTCAAAAGTAGCAGTGCGGCTGTGAAAAACCCTGTATTTCCTATATCGGGAATACGGGGCTATTGTCGTTATATCAAACACTTAAATTATGACTTTATTATTTAACAGAAAGGAAACATTTTTATGCCAACTATAAGAAAACGTGGAAACTCTTATCAGATAAGGGTTTCCTGCGGTTATGACGCAAAAGGCAATCACAAAGAGCAGTCTATGACCTGGAAGCCGGATAAAGAAATGACCGAAAAGCAGATACAAAGGCAACTCACCCGTGTTGCGGTTAAGTTTGAGGAATCGTGTATGCGAGGGTTCAGGACTTCGGCAATAAAGTTTGAAGAGCTTGCAGAGGAATGGTTTGAGGAATACGCTCACTTGAATTTAAAGAGTACCACATATGAACGTATGCGGCAGCTTACCAAACGGGTTTATCCTGCGATCGGACATATGAGAATTGATAAGATAACCGGTCGTCAGTTGCAGGCGTTTGTAAACTCTCTTGCTAAAGAGGGTGCAAATGAAAAGACAGGCGCACCGCTTGCACCGAAAACTATTCGGCATAATCTCAGTTTTATTTCAGATGTTTTTTCGTACGCTGTAAAAATGGACTTGGTTTCCGATAACCCTTGCTCAAAGGTTAGTATACCGAAAGGCGAAGTAAAGGAAAAGCCAATCTATTCACAGGAAGAAATGGAGCTGCTGCTGACAAGAATTTCGGGTGAGCCGGTAAAATACAGAGCTTTTTTCTATCTTATAGCATACAGCGGTCTCCGTCGAAGTGAGATGTTGGGTCTGGAGTGGAAAGACGTTGACTTTGAGAATAATGTCATCAGCGTCAGACGCACGTCCAACTATACAGCCGAAAGGGGTACATATACCGATACCACTAAGACAAAGCGGTCGCAGCGTGCGCTGAAAATTTCACCGTATATTATGGACATTCTCCGTGAGCTTAAAACCGAGCAGGATAACGAGGCATTGAGGCTGGGTAATAAGTGGGTTGAAACAGACAGGCTTTTCACCAAGTGGAACGGCGAAGAAATGAACAATCAGACGCCCTATGGCTGGCTGAAAGAGTTCTGTGCGAAAAACGACCTGCCATTTTACGGACTGCATTCATTCCGGCACTTTGCGGCGAGTTCGCTTATTTCATCGGGACTTGATGTTACCACAGTTTCAGGTGCTTTAGGACATTGCAACAGCGTAACGACTTTAAATGTCTATTCGCATATGTTCCAAACGGCACAGGCGAGAGTGTCCGAGGCGATGGACGAAGCGTTTGGATTCCTGAAAAAGAAAAAGCAGAACGAATGAAGCCTTGCGGACAGAATTTTCCGAATAGCGGACAGATAAAGGACAACATAATTCCCTCAACCGCATAACATAGCCATTTGCCGCATATATTCCGGTCAACTTTTTCGTAATGGTC
>CAMWXM010000133.1 GCA_947178195.1 uncultured Ruminococcus sp. | reverse complement strand
AGCCATATTACGCCTACGGTTGATCTCATTATAAGCTTTACTGATTATTTCTTTGTTATTCTCCATAATTAATCTCCAAAATCGTTTATAAGCGATTTATAGTCGTCAAGATTAAAAGAATATTCTTTTTTTACGCCGACAGTATTGGTATTGGATTTTACAGCTTCGACCTGTGATTTTGTAAGAATACCCTCCGTATGCCAATTTTCAAGAATTTTATTCATATAAGACAAATTCAGTTTATTGATAGAATCTATGGTTTTTTCATAAGCGCACTCAATAAGCCCCAGGTCGTATCCCTGTTCACGCCATTTATCTATGGTTTTTTTCTGTTTAGCAGTAGGCTTATGGTCTGCCCCCAGAATTTTCATCACCTTGCCCATATAGCTTGATTTTTCTTCCAGTATCTCTATTTCCTTCTGCGCCAGCTCAAGGGTATTTATTCCACGTTCCGACCAATCTGCCGCCACAGTCTCTATGTACTTGATACCGCCCTTTTCCATTGAAACGCAATAAGCGGTTATCATCAGTATCACCTCGGTATTAAGACCCAGATAATCATACATCCATATAAAAGAGCGCTGCTCAGAATGAGTAAGCGGTCTGCCGAAAGTCTGCTCCGACATTGTAAACATGCCCTTTATATATTGTGATTTTTCAACCCTTTCCGCAATTTCAGAAGGGTTTAAATTATAATCTCTCCTGTCGTCTCTGACCAATTTTTTTTCAGCTTTTTTTTCAACAGGCTTTTCCTCTGCGCTGACCTTTCTTTCATCAGGAGCAGCAGGGCTGTTTCCAGATTTACTTCTATTTTGCAGTATGTTTGCATTTTCCCAGAAAACAAAGGCTTCCTCTACCTGATTTTCAGAAATATTCAAAGCCGCAGCAATACTGCTTCCGTTATACTCTTTGCCGTTATTGCAAAGTATAAAAAGCAGTACTTTAATACTCGCTTCATTGGCAAGCTTTATATAATTTTCAACTACCGCCTTCGGCACGGCAAAAACATTTCCGAACACTCCCGAATCCAGACAATAATCCATTTGGTTTTATTCCTCCATAAAATCGGACGCTTTTTTAAGCTCCTCCTCAGCGCTTCTTAATATCAGCTCGCTGGGATTTTCTCCGCCCATAATTCTTGCAATTTCTTTTATACGCCCGTCCTCGTCAAGCTGGGTCACGCTTGTAACAGTTCTGTCGTCAACAATATTTTTTTCTATAAGCAGATGATTATCCGCCATGACTGCAAGTTGTGCCAGATGTGTAACGCAGATAACCTGCCTTATCCTGCTTATCTGCTTGATTTTTATGCCAATTTTCTGTGCTGCCTTTCCACTTACGCCGGTATCTATCTCGTCAAAAATCATTGTGGGAACTGAATCCTTATCCGCAATAACTGATTTCAAAGCAAGCATTATTCTTGAAAGCTCGCCTCCCGATGCGATTTTTGCAATAGGCTTTGGAGCTTCTCCCCTGTTTGCGGAAATAAGAAATTCCACGCTGTCCATACCGTTTACGGTAAGCTTTCCCGTCTCCTGTCTCACTTCTATTACCACATCGGGCATATTAAGAAATTCAAGCTCCTTTGTGACCCTTCTTACAAAGGTGTCCGCAGCTTTTTTCCTGTGAGCGGAAAGCTTTTTAGCCTTATTTGTCACCTGATGAAGCAGTTTATCCTTTTCTTCGTTAAGCTTTTTTAAATCTTCGTCTGAAAATTCAATAGTTGAAAGCTCTTCGCAGCTGTCGCTGTAAATCTTTAAAAGCTGAGGATAATCACAGGAATATTTTTTCTGAAGCATGCTCAAACTGTTATATTTAGAAGTAACATATTCAATTCTTTCTCCGTCCATATCAAAGCCTTCAAATATATTAAAAAGCTCGTCGGCAATATCGCTGAGTTCAATTTTTGCAGCAATAAGACGTTCGGAAAGCCTGCTTATTTTATCTGAATATTCACATATATTATCCAGCTCTCTTTCGCATCTTGAAATCATATCCAGTGCGTTTGTTTCGTTTTCATCAAGCAGTATTCCACATGCTGCCGAAAGAGATTTAAGGATCCTGTCGTTATTCTGTATCTGTCCATATTCGCTTTCAAGGGAATTATATTCTTCCGCTGACAAATCGGCTTCTTTAAGGTCCTCGATACGGCTTCTCAAAAGGATTATCCTGTCACGCTTATCTATTCTTGCTTTTTTTATTCTTCCGATTTCTTTTGCAAGGGATTGAAGCTTTTTAAAATCCGCCTTATAATCCTCTATAAGCTCTACCGAATTTCCAAAGCTGTCCAGAACGTTTATATGCTTCTCCGGCGCAAGCAGTATCTGATTATCATGCTGTCCGTGAATGGTAACAAGCGCCACACCGATTTCTTTTAATGCCGTAACAGAAGCTGTTCTGGAGTTGATTCGTGCCGAGCTTCCTCCGTCTGAATTTATCTCTCTTGTGATTGTGATCTCATCATTTTCGTGGTCTATCCCCATTTCGTCAAGCTTTGCCTTTACGCCGTCGTCCAGCTTGTAAAAAAGTGCCGTAACAATTGCTTTTTTACAGCCGTTTCTGACAATATCCTTAGTAACTCTTTGTCCCAGCACCGCATTTATCCCATTGATAAGAATTGATTTTCCTGCGCCTGTTTCACCAGTAAAAAGATTAAATCTACCGGAAAAAGGGATTATCGCCTTTTCAATAACCGCTAAATTTTCAATATATAATTCCTTCAGCATATTTACCCCCAGATAAGCGCTTTTATATTTTCTACAAGCTGACGAGCGTCCCTTTCGGTCCTCATCAGCACAAAAATAGTATCGTCTCCGGCAATAGTACCGACAATATTGTCATAGTTCATAGTATCCAGAGCAGCGCATGCCGCCTGAGCCATGCCGATATAGCATTTTATTACAACTGTATTCATAGCGTAATCAACGCCGTTGACGGTACCTATAAAAATATTTTCTCTTGATTTGCTTTCGTCCGGCGCTTCATAGCGATAAACGCCGTTTTCCCCAGCTTTTTTTACAAGCTTTAATTCCTTAATGTCCCTTGAGACTGTTGCCTGAGTAACATTATAGCCCTGTTCCGCCAACAAGCTCTGGAGAGCTTCCTGAGTTTCAACGTCATGCTTTTTTATTATATCAAGAATTTTATACTGTCTTTTATTTTTCATAAATACAGTTTTTCTCCTTTGCAGTTATTTTATAGGTCGCATAAGCTTTTGATTAAGCGAGTTATAAAATGTATTTCCCGTCATATCCACAATTTTTATTTTATGCTCAGAGGCTGCAATCTCCAGCCATGAACCACAGGAAAGCTTTATCGGCTCTCCGCCATCGACGCTTATAAACATATCGGGATTCCGCTCACAGCAATTTTCAAATCTGATTTTTTTACTCGGAGAAAATATCATCGGTCTTGCAAACAGCGAATGCGGACATATAAGCGTCATTTCAATGCATTCCATTTCCGGCTCAATTATCGGACCGCCTGCCGAAAGTGAATATGCCGTCGAGCCGGTAGGAGTACTGAAAACAACGCCATCCGCACGGTATTTTCCTAGAAGTCGCTTATCGACATGTATGTTAAAATCACATATATTTGCATAAACCGACGATATTGACACATCATTTAACGCATCAAGCATATATATACTGCCGCCGTTATTTATTTTTGCGGTAAGCATCATTCTTTCGCTGACGCAGTAATCCCCTTTTACCAGATTTTCAATTTGTTCCAACTGGTCATATTCAAGAGCAGACATAAATCCGAGCCTTCCGGTATTTATCCCCAGAAGCTTGGTGTCTGTTTTTATAAGACGCTTTGCGCATTTTAAAATAGTTCCGTCGCCGCCTACGGCGATAGCAAAATCAGCTTGTCCTGCCATTTCGTCAAAGCAGCCGTATTTTATCCTCGGCTTATTTTTAAATTCATTTTTAAAGCTGTTATCAATAAAAATCTCAAAATTATTTTCAATAAGTATATCGCAAAGCCTTTTAGCACAGTCCAATGCGTTATTTTTCTGAAAATTCGGATATATTGCCGCCTTCATGCTTTTCCTCCGTTTTTAAAATTTCCAAAAGCCTTCATTACCATATTTTTTATATCTATATCAGAATTATCAAAATTCATTATTTCCTTTTTCAAAAGCAACAGATACTCGATATTTCCGCTGCCTCCCCTTATTGGAGAATAGTCCAGATCCAAAATATTGAATCCTATCAGCCGAACAGTTTCAATTATACTGGAAAGAACCTTTTCGTGAATTTCTGGTGATTTTACTATCCCGTTTTTTCCCACATTCTGTCTACCTGCTTCAAACTGCGGCTTTACAAGAACCGCAGCCATTCCCCCATTTTCAAGCAGTTCAAAGGCTTTGGGAAGAATAAGCTCAAGGGAAATAAAAGAAACGTCAACGGAAATAAATTCTATTTTTCTGTCTATATCAGCTACAGTAATATTTCTCACGTCGGTTTTTTCCATGTTGCAGACTCTGCTATCGCTGCAAAGCTTTTTATCCAGCTGTCCCGAACCTACATCTACGGCGTAAACAAATTCCGCACCTCTTCTGAGCATACATTCTGTAAAGCCTCCAGTGGACGCTCCTATATCCATACACGATTTACCGTTAAAATAAAGCTTATGCTTATCAGCGATTTTTTCAAGCTTCAGACCGCCTCTTCCCACAAAATCAGATACCATTTCTGAAACGGTTATCTCGTCCTCCGACTTTACGTCAAAAGACGGCTTTTTGCATATTACGGAATTTACCTTTATCATTTCTTCTGTTATGGCTTCCTTAGCCTTCTGACGGCTTGGAAACAGATTACGGTTTACAAGTTCAATATCAAGTCTCATTTTTGCTTTGCTATTCCTTTTACATATTCAATCATAGACCGGCTGTCAAGACCCAGCTTTTTCAGAGAACTTTCAACTGAAGCCTGTTTTACAAATCCGTTTATTGCCCTTACTAAAAATCGCCCTTCAAAGCCATTTTCACTGAGCTTTTGACCGAAATGCTCTGAAACAGAACCGCCGACCATGCTCTCTTCAAAAAATACTATTTTCCTGTATTTCATTGCCTTTTCAATTACCCTGTTATCTATGGGCATTATTTTCGTAAGCTTTAAAATATCACAGTCAACGCCGTCTCCCTGAAGTACATTATACGCTCTGTAAAGCTCGTCATAAATCCTTCCATAGCTTATCAGAAGAATATCCGAGCCACGGTTTTCTGTAAACGTATAAGAATCGTTTATATCTGACTTATCAAAGGAAGAAGAATCCTTTCCTCTCGGATAGCGCACACAAGCGATACCCTTACATTTATAAATTGCCGACCTCAGACATATTTTAAGCTCTTCATAGCATGACGGCGAATATATAGATACATTGGGAATGGAGGATAATATAGAAACATCAAATAAGCCCTGATGAGTTTCGCCGTCCTCACCTACTATTCCTGCTCTGTCTATTCCAAGAACAATATGGTTATTCCCGATGGCGGCATCGTGTATAAGCTGGTCTGTCGCTCTTTGCAGAAATGAAGAATACACCGCAAAAACTGGTAGTTTCCCCATAGAAGCAAGTCCTGATGCAAATGTCACCCCATGCTGCTCGGCAATACCTACATCAAAAAATCTGTCCTTGTATTCCGACGCAAAATATTGAAGTCCCGTACCGTATTTCATAGCGGCTGTCACAGCGCATATGTTTTCGTCCTCCGCCGCCAGATTTACCAGTTCCTTTCCAAAGTATGTGGAATAGCAGTCGCCTGAGGATGTTTCCGGATTTCCGGTCATTATATCGAATTTCGAAATACCATGAAATTCTCCGGGATTTTTTTCCGCCGGCTCATATCCCTTACCCTTTATCGTATTCACATGAACTATGACCGGTTTCTGATAGCTTTTGGCAGTATACAGAACCTCTTCGATCTCGGCAATATTATGCCCGTCAACAGGTCCGAGATATAAAAATCCCAGATCCTCAAAAATTGTAGTATTGGTATTTTTTCTGTAAACTGCGCTTTTGACCGTATCCTTTGAATTTTTCAGCACCTTTGCCACCGGACGTCCCACAAGTGGAGTTTTAGTAAGAACCTTTTCAACCGACCGCTTGGTATTTACATATTTTCTGGTATTTCTGATGCTCATAAGATATTTTGCCAATGCGCCCACATTTTTTGAAATCGACATATCGTTATGATTTACGATAATAATAAGATTTGCATCAGATTTTCCCGCATTATTCAGCCCCTCATATATTTCGCCACCGGTAAGCGCACCGTCTCCGGTAACAGCAACTGCAAAATTATCACTGCCATTCATTTTCATTGCCTGAGCGATACCATAAGCGGCGGATACCGAAATACTGCTGTGACCGCTTATAAATGCGTCATGTTCCGATTCTGACGGCTTTGTAAATCCCGATATTCCGTTTTCTTTTCTTATTGTATCGAATCTGTCCAGACGTCCTGTAAGAATCTTATGGGTATAGGACTGATGACCTACGTCCCACACTATCTTATCTTCAGGAGAATCAAAGACTCTGTGAATCGCCATAGTAAGCTCCACAACGCCTAAATTGGAAGCAAGATGTCCTCCGTTATTTGATACGGTTTTTATAAGTATCTTACGTATCTCTTCACACAATATTTTACATTGCTCTATATTAAGCTTTTTCAGGTCCTCAGGGAGACTCAAAGCGTCCAGAGCAACATCATTATTTTTTTTATTTTCCATAATTGATCCTTAATAATCTCTTACCAAAAGGTATTCTGTAAGTCCCTTCAAAAATTCATTGTTATCAAATTCATCAAGAATTTTCAGTGCTTTTTCAGTAAGTCTTTTCGCCTCCACTTTAGCTTCCTTTATTCCGAATAATGTTACGAATGTGGTCTTATTTTCCGCAGCATCGCTTCCGACGGGCTTACCCAGTACCTTTTCATCTGCGGTAACGTCAAGAATATCGTCTATTATCTGGAATGCAAGTCCCAGGCTTGAGGCATACTCCTCTGCTGCTTTTATCTGTTCTTCCGAAGCTCCTGCCGATATACAGCCCATAACGCATGAAGTTTTAATAAGCATACCTGTTTTAAGACTATACATCTGACTGAGGTTAGCTTCGTCAATTTTTTCCCTCTTCTCATTTTCCATATCTATAATCTGACCGCCTATCATTCCTTCAGCGCCGCTTGAAAATGCGAGCTCTGAAATAAGCTTTACTTTTTTTTCATTATCAAGATGCTCGTCATTGGCGATTATCTGAAACGGTCTTATAGCCAGAGCGTCTCCGGCAAGAACCGCACACGCTTCTCCGAACTGCTTATGACATGACGGCTTACCACGTCTGAAATCATCGTTGTCCATACAAGGAAGATCGTCATGAATAAGAGAGAAGGTATGTATCATCTCTATTGCTGCCGCCGGCGCTGCGGCATTATTTATATCTCCGCCGAAAAGCTGACAGAATGCCATCAAAAGCACAGGACGTATTCTTTTTCCTCCTGCTTCAATGGAGTAATCCATAGCGTCGGCAACCGTTGACTGAAGTCCTAACCTTGATTTAAGACTGTATTTTTTCAGAGCTTTTTCAATAAATTCCACATATTTGTCAAGGGTATTTTTAACTGATTCTTTCATGATCCACCTCATTGATTTTCTGTAATTTTAAGCTTAGCTGAATCCAGTTCCTTTTTGCATTCCTACGAAAGCTTCATTCCTTTTTCATAAAG
>CAMWXM010000132.1 GCA_947178195.1 uncultured Ruminococcus sp. | reverse complement strand
TTATCCGCTTGATCATATTTTTATTCCAATGCTCTGACTCCTCGCTGTACCTGATCTTCTCAGATTCCATCAGCTTTGCAATCTGCATTAAACTGCTGCCGTTCAGATACTCTTCAAAGATTCTGATAACAGCTTTAGATTCTGTAAAATTCACCGTAATTTCGCCGTTTTTCATACAATATCCAAACGGTATAACTCTGTTCTTAGCCATAAATCTCACTTCCCTACACCTGACAAGGATACCACATTTTTATGCGGAAATCCAGTACCAAAACCAACAAAAAAATACCTTGTAATTTGACTAAAAGGCATTTTGATTCTATTATAATAATTTTTCATAATTTCTTCCAGAGTACACCATGACGATAATTCTGCATAAAATATATTAAATACATTATGGAGGTATTTTATGCAGTACATCAAATCAAACGACGGTACAAAAATTGCCGTTTATGACTTTAATCCCAAAGGACGACAAGCAGTTTTTCTTATTCACGGATGGCCGCTTTCATATAAGATTTTTGAATATCAGATAAATTTGCTTACCGACTGCGGATACAGAGTGGTCGCAGTAGATTTAAGAGGTTTTGGGCAGTCAGATACGCCTGTATGCGGATATTCATATAACCAAATGGCTGCAGATATATTTCATGTGGTTCGTAAATTGTCACTAAGAAATTTTATTCTTGTAGGCTACTCAATGGGTGGAGCGATAGCTCTCAGATATATGAATTGTTACAGCAGTTTCGGTGTGTGCAAGCTTATTCTGCTTTCTGCCGCCGCACCTTGCTTTGTACAGCGAACGGATTTTCCATACGGAAAGACGATACATGAAGTAAACGACTTGATAAACCTTGCAGGAACTGACAGACCACAGCTTTGTCTTAATTTCAGCAGGCAGCTTTTCGCAAGTCCGCAAACTGAGTCGGCTGTTGACTGGTTCAGAAATATAGCGTTGTCTGCGTCAGGAATCGGAACAATAAAATCTGCCATTTCTCTGCGAGACGAGGATGGACGAAAGGATTTAAACTGCGTTCATGTCCCAACGTACATTATTCATGGTGACAAGGACGTTGTGGTTTCCAATGAGCTTGCTGAAATTCTGCATAAGGGAATATGTGGCTCAAATCTTATAACCTTATCTGACAGCGGTCATGGAATAGTATTTGATCAGCTTGAAAAGTTTGATTCGGTATTTATGAACGCTATTACAGATTAAAAAATTCAGATTATTTCTTTAAACTTAAAATTGCCGATCACATGGAATTCCAATTCATTTTGATTTATAACCACAATTTTATTGATCAGAAATTCAAACGCTGACTCGTCAAATTCACTTATCGGATTACTTTGCTTTTCAAAGTAATCTATAAGCATGTCGAGCAAATTTTGACTTTGTCAACAGCTCCATCATGCAGGAAATTGAATTTGATCCTAAGATTTTTAAGCAATCCAGTAAATATAAAGCAGTAAGAAAAGATTTGCTTGATCAGTTAAAATGCCGTAATGCCGATACCCCTGTTTTTAAAGATTTAGTTGAGGATTATATGTCTCTATGGCTTACAAAAGAATTATTGAGAGCAGATATTGAGAATACCGGAATACGAGTTGAATATAATAATGGCGGCGGTCAGCAAGGCTATAAAGATAACCCAAGTATAGAAAGGCAAATCAAGGTCAATGCGCAAATGTTGAAACTTCTTTCAGAACTTGGCATAAAAACAAGTAATATCATGAGTGAAGTTGAAGATGAACTGTAAAATTAATATCCATATAAAAAATTACATTGACCTTGTACGCAGTAATAAAATAGCGGTATGTAAAGAACAGATAAAACTTTGCGACTACATTGAGCATGTTTTTGAATCGGAGGATATATATGTTGATGAACAGCAGTTAGAAAAATATTTAAGCTATCAAAAATACTTTCCGTTTAAATTATTTGAATGGGAAGTATTTTGTTTTGCCCTTCACAACTGCACCTACAGAAAAGACGGTTCTTTACGATTTCCGATATTATTTATTTATGTCGGACGTGGTGCAGGAAAAAACGGATATTTAGGCTTTGAGGATTTTTGTCTGCTTACTCCCACAAACGGCGTTGAACATTATGATATTGACATATTTGCAATGTCTGAAAAGCAAGCTAAGCAATCCTGGAGTGACGTTTATGATGTTTTAGAATCAAACAAGGAGAAAATGAAAATGCATTTCCATTGGACAAAAGAAACTATATTAAATCTGAAAACCAAATCGGAATTCAGATTTAATACTTCATCGCCTAAAACAAAGGACGGTGCAAGACCGGGCAAGGTTGATTTTGACGAATATCATGCTTATGAAAATTATAGGTTAATTGATGTTGCCACAACAGGTCTCGGAAAGAAAAAACATCCACGCAGGACTATCATGTCAACAGACGGATTAGTCAGAGGCGGCGCACTTGATGATCTTATAGAGCGATGTGAAAAAATATTAGATGGTGATGTTGCTGATAATGGTACGTTGCCGTTTATGTGCCGACTTGACAATGACGAAGAAATTGATAATAAAGAAATGTGGGCGAAAGCAAATCCGTCATTGCCATTTCTACCGGATTTGCAAAAGGAGTTGGAGCTCGAATATTTCGACTACACACTTTCAAAGGCTAACAATATTTCTTTTATTGCTAAAAGAATGAATCGCCCTCCAAAGGAATTGGAAAACGCTGTTGCAAAGTGGGAAGATATTCTTGCGACTAATCAGACTATAGATGAGGATCTATTATCCAGCATGCCATGTGTTGGCGGTATCGACTACATGAAAACTACTGATTTTCTTGGCGCAGGTCTGCTTTACCGTGTAGGTAAAAAAGATTACTGGATCGGACATACCTGGGTATGCAAGCAATCAGCAGATTTACATCGTATTAATGCACCGCTGGAACAATGGGCAGCTAAAGGGTTTTTGACATTTGTGGATACTCCTGAAATATCCCCGGATTTACCGGCAGTATGGCTTGCCAATGAAGCGGCAAAAAGAAAAAGCAATATATTAAAAATCGGCATTGACAATTACAGGTATAGGCTATTGTCGAAGTCTTTACTTGAAATAAATTTCAGTGCTGAAAAGGATTACAATAATATTGTTTTGCTCAGACCGTCAAATGAAATGCTTAATATTCCGCTTATAACAAGCGGCTTTGTTAATCATAGGTTTGTATGGGGTGATAATCCTTTGATGCGCTGGGCTGCTAATAACAGCAAGCTCATCACCTCCCCTGCCGGAAATATTACTTATGGAAAAATAGAGCCAAAATCACGTAAAACTGACAGCTTCAAAGCCTTTGTTGCTGCCGAATGTGTAAGCGAATGTCTTGACATGTATGCCGAAAAAAATAATACAAGTTTTGATATGAGAGTAATGATGTTTTAAGAAGGTGATAACGATAAATGAAAATAATAGACTGGCTTGGTAATGTGTTTAAGAAGAAATCAGGCACAACAACTATAACATTTGATGAATACTGTGCAGATGTAGAAGATCGAATCGCCCTTGAAGCTTTTGCCTTGTTTTCTGTTATCGAAATGATAGCAGCTTTAATTGGCAAATGTGAATTCAAGACCTATCAGAATGGCAAAGAAGTCAGAGGGTATAACTGGTATTCCTTAAACATTAGACCTAATAAAAATCAGAATGCATCACAATTTTGGCAGGAATATGTATCCAAGCTTTTGTATTTTAATGAAGCCTTGATCATTGATGTTAATAACCAAAAAATTATTGCTGATAGTTTTAACAAAGACGAATATGCTGTAAAAGAAACTGTATTCAGCCAGGTTTCGAGAGGCGATCTGGTATTTAACAAAAAGTATAAAATGTCAGATGTTATTTACACCAAGTATACAAATGCAGATGCAAAAGCGGTTATTAATAACATATTTTCCATGTATGAAAAACTTATTATCAGTGCATCGGATAAGTATATTAAATCAGGCGGACAAAAAGGAATTTTGAATATTCCGGCTATAACTCAAAATGAAACTGGATTTGAAGAAAAATTCAAAAATCTGATGAATAATTACTTCCAGACTTATTTTAAAGGAAAAGATGGCGTTTTGCCGTTGTGGGGAAATATGACATTTCAGCAATCCAACGCTAACGGTCAAAAAACAGTAAGCGAAATAACTGATATTGCGAAAATTGTTGATGAGGCATTATCAAGAGCAGCACAGGTTTATCGTTCTCCTCCGGCATTGGTTAAAGGCGATGTTGCTGGAATCAAAGACGCTGTTGATATGCTGCTTACAATTTGTATTGATCCTTTAACTGACATGATAAGTGAAGAACTTACAAGCAAAATATACACACCTGAAGAGGTTATTAATGGAAGTTATATAGAAGCCGATACATCACGCATTAAACATGCAGATATTTTTGATATTGCCGTAAGCGCTGACAAGCTTATATCAAGCGGTACAATGTCACCAAATGAGGTAAGAAAAGCAATGCGTCTTGCAGAAATCAACGAGGATTGGGCAAATAAGCATTATATTACAAAGAATTATAGCGGTGTGCAGTAAATTTCATTTATCCGGTATTGACATATTTATTTGTTTGTTGTATAATAATAAAAAGGAGCATACCGATAAGCGGTCGCTCCCAATCATTAAGAAGTTAAACAGATAACCGCTTATGTGAGAGTATGGCGGTTATCTCTTTTTATTGTTGTTTTGAAATATTTGAATAATATTGCAGACAACAAGTGCCAGAGTGAGAAAATCATTCCACGTCATGGACATTCACTCCCTTCCGGGAGCATGGATTGACCGCCTACCGTTTTATGGCATGCTCTGAAATTATTATACATCATTCGATGAAATATGTCAACAAAATCACTCTGATTTTCAGGGTGATTTTTTATATCCAAATTTAAGAAAGGGGTGAAAATGATGAATCTGAATAAAGAAAAAATTAATTTGGCTTGCAATAAAATTTATTTTGCTATGGCTAAAAGTAAATCAGATCCAGATGCAGCGGATATTTATTTTTATAATGACATTCAATCAGATGGGGTTAATTTTTTTGGCGATGAAATCAAGTCAGATACATCGGCTAACTGTTTAAAAAACAAGCTTGATGAACTGGGCGATATATCGCAGCTTAACATTCACATCAACTCAAAAGGCGGTTCAGTTTTTGAAGGTGTTGCAATTTACAGCCAACTGAAACAGCATAGCGCACACAAAACTGTATATGTTGATGGCATAGCTGCATCGATTGCAAGTGTTATCGCAATGGCAGGTGATGAGGTGATTATATCCGATACCGCTATGATGATGATACATCCAGCATGGACAATAGCTATGGGTAATGCGGAAGAATTAAGAAAAGAAGCGGATATACTTGATAAAATGACTGAAAGTATCAAACAGGCATATTTAAGTAAATCCGGTAAAATCAGCGAGGAAAAATTAAATGATCTGATATCTTCAGAAACCTGGCTGAATGCAAAAGAATGTATTGAATACGGATTTGCCGATAAAATTTTCGGAGAATCAAACAAATCTTCTGAAAATGAAGGTGAAAAATCAAGTGGTGAAAAAAAGCAAAATAATGATTTTACCGAAAAAGCTTTAGGCATTATCGGTAATTTTTTTATGTGAAAGGATGATATTTAAATGTTAAATCTTGACAAATTTAATCAGAAGAAAACGGATGTGATGAATTCCTTAGCTGCCGCAATACGCAATAATGATGAAGAGGGAATTAAAAACGCTATGAACGGTTTTCAGGAATACATGTCCGAAACCATTACGGCAGAAGCACATGAAATTCTTGGTGCAGCTGATAACGCCGTACTTGCCGGACGTGGTGTAAGGCAGCTTACATCGGCTGAAAATAAATTTTACGAAAGTTTTATTACCAATGCTAAAAATGCAGCGGCTGACGGTTCTGTAATTTCGGGCATAGGTGACGTGCTTCCTGAAACAGTAATCGAAGCGATTTTTGACGATATCAAAAGAAATCATCCGCTTCTTGATGCAATCAATTTCCGGAATACAACCGCCATAACTAAAATGGTACTTAATAAAAAAGGTGTTCAAACCGCTACATGGGACGCATTAAACGAACCTATAACTGAACAGCTTAAAGGTGAAATTGAAACAGTATCCAGGACTCTTTGCAAGCTTACCGCCTATATGTGGGTAACAATGGATATGCTTGACTTGGGTCCTTAAATGGTTGACAGATAAGTCAGTGAAAAATTAGCCGAAGCTTTAGCAAAAGGACTTGAAAATGGAATTGTTGATGGTAATGGAATTAATAAACCTATCGGATTTACAAGAAATTTCACAGGCGCATTAGATCCTAAAACTGGATACGCAAGAAAAGATGCAATTGCTATCAATGATTTCAGCAAAGAAACATACGGCGGACTTCTTTCGACTCTTTCCAAAAACGGAAATACCGATAATACCAGAACGATAAATGAAGTGATTCTTGTTTGCAATCCGTCAGATTACTTTACAAAAATAATGCCGGCTTCAACAATTTTAACGCCACAGGGAACATATGCAAATAATGTATTCCCATTCCCTACTAAGGTCATTCAGTCAGTTGCCGTTCCAAAGGACTATGCGGTTATCGGTCTTGCCGATTATTATTTTATGGGAATGGGTACTGCCAAAAACGGCAGGCTTGAATATTCTGATGAATATAAATTCCTTGAAGATTTGAGGACATACAAGATAAAGCTGTATGGCATGGGCAGACCTCTTGACATAAACGCCTTTTTGTATCTTGATATTTCCGGCGTTGAAGATGTATTGCCAAAATTTGAGGTGAAAACTAAAACTGCAAAAACGGCAGCAGATAGTACGACTAAATAAAAGGTGACTGTATGACGCTGGAAGCTTTAAAAAACTATCTTCGGATAACATGGGACGATCCGGAAACAGATAACCGATTGACTGATATTTTGATAAGAGCTGAAAATATTCTTTCGTCATTTGCCGGGTTTAAAATCACTTTTGATGAATCAAATCCGGCTGAATGTCAATTGCTTCTGGATTTGTGCCGATACATAAACAATGAAGCCTATGAAGAATTCAAAATCAATTTTAGTGCGGAGCTTATTTCTCTCCGTGCTAAATATGCGGTTATGGAGGCTGATAAAAATGAAGAAGTATAAACCCGGTGAAGCTTTTTTAGTACCTATGTATTTATTTACGCCGCAGATAATAACTGCAAAAGGTTCTTCAAAAAAGGTTATTCCTGAAAATTGTAAGCTTTTTTATTGCAGCTTCAGAAGCTTTGGCGGTACTGAAAAAGTGCTCGACAATGTTCTGAGCGTTGAAGATACCGCTGTTATTGAAACCTGGTACAGAACGGATATAAAATCTGATTCAATTCTTAAAGATAGTAACGGTTTAGTTTATGAAATAATCGGTACGCCTGAAAATATCAGTATGAAAAATCAATATCTTAAATTTAAAATACGTGCAAAAAAAGGTGGCGCTTAATATGGGAAATAAAGTTACCTTTGATACGGTATTTTTCGATGATTTTATCGAAAGGCTTGAAGAATTAGGCGGATCAGATTTAATTAAACAGGCTGTTGACAGCAGTTTAAAAACCGCCAAAGCCAAGGTGAATGAGGATATAAAAAAGGCTCTTGTAAAGCCTAATATGCCTAAACAAGGTGTTTATTCAACTGGAAAATCTAAGCGTGCTATTGATAAAGATTTTAAAGTAAAATGGAATGGAAATGTCGGAGAAATACAAATT
>CAMWXM010000131.1 GCA_947178195.1 uncultured Ruminococcus sp. | reverse complement strand
TCATCAGTCACTATCCACTTTTTCAAGTCACTTTCGAACTGCAAATTGATTTCTGCGTTTTCAATGTCTCGCCCAACGCAATAGAGCTTTGCAGTACGACTTCCACGCCTTGTTTCAATAAGAACCATGCTCCCGTCAACACATCCGCTTAAACCAGTTGAGCCTGAAATCATATTGAACGGATCGCTGTCGTAACACTTCCGTGTGTGGTGAACAAGTACGATTGCAATTTCAAGCGTGTCTGCAAGGTCTTTCAAAACAGAAAGTTCTTTATAGTCAGAACCGTAACTGTTCTCTGTAGTTTCACGAATCATTTGCAGAGTGTCGATGAACACGACTTTCAGATCAGTGTAATTAGACTTAAAATCAGCAATCTGCTCTTCTAAACCGTGTCCAATTGAATCAGACATAATTACAAAATGTAATTTGTCCGTAGGCTCGTCTGTAAGCTCATACAACCGTTTCTGTATTCGTTCAAAGCTGTCCTCTAGGCACAGATATAGTACAGTTCCCTTTAAAGTTTCCTTACCTAATACCTTTTTTCCTTTTGCTATAGACAGGCATATATCAAGTGACAGCCATGATTTACCTATCTTTGGTGCACCTGCGAGAATGTACAGACCTTGTGCAATCAAGCCATCGACCACAAACTCAATCGGCTTGTACACAGTCGTCATGATCTCCTCACAGGACTTTGAATCAAACTTCTTCATTTTATCAGTCCTCCTTTACTAGAATTAAGAGTGCAAACAAAAAAGCCTGCAAAGACTCTTAAATCTTTGCAAGCTTATATGCTAAGTTTCCAGTTATATGGTATCGCAAATTGATACTCTTGTCAAGGCCTTTTGACGCCTTTTTCTGTTTTGCACAGGAAATTTATTTTTGACACAGGGGGTAGTTGTGCATTTATGCCGTTTCACTGTGACACGGGGGGTATTTCAAATCCGACAGGTGATCTTTGTGTGGTGAAAATTTCACACATTTAATCATTTTCTGCCGGAATGACTTTTAAATTCTTATTTTCTCCCATAAGTATATCTAACATCAATTTTGCACCGTCTCTAAATCCTGAGGCATAGTTTTCCTCTGAACTTATAGATATTAAATTGCTGTAATTTTCGCAAATCACATCAACTATTTTTATATCTTCAGATGAAATAGATGCTTTAAGTTGATCTCTGAGTTCATCATTTGATTTGAGCTGTTTAGCATATTCTGAGCCTTTAACAAATTTTTGCATTGATGGTGATATGTTTCCATAATATAGCTCTTTTATATTATTCATCGTGATTTCCTCCTTTGACAAGAAGTATATCACAATCTTTTTAGAATAGCTATCATCAAATGCAACAAAATTAGTTGTATATCTTGTTCATAGTCACTATATTGAGCTACTGCCCCAATTCGAATAGTCGATCATCTCTATTTTCTGAACCATGGTAGCATACATTTTTTATTTGTAAGGCTTGCATCCACTGCTGTGCCGCTTTATTGACAGCTCTCGACCTTCGGGTTATGAGAATTGCAACCTCAAAAATTGATGGTATATAATACGTTGCAAATTGCATAAATTCGGGATTTGTAAAATTCAAACAACGCAGTTACGCAGTTATTTTTTTATCCGTAGCTGTATGAAATCATCATGCTACATTGTCATTAGCTATTTCTTCCACCAATTTAATAGACACATTTAAAAAATCTGCAATTTCAGTATGTGAAAGTTTCTTACTATCAAGCATTCGCTTAATGTTTTCGATTTGCTGTTCCTTAGCGTATTCCTTAGCACGTTCCTCAACAATCTTACACATTTCACCCATTCCTCCTTCGGTTTCTTTAAAGTAGCAGAATCTTTCAGCAAGCTCCTGATTGTACATTTCATCAGCACACACGCACTTAAAATCGTACATCAGTCTGCCAATACTGTTGCTTGAATCCTGATAAGCGCCGTTTACATATATTATATGTGCTTCGTCATTAAGATAATCATTGGTTTCCCTACAGCGTCTATCGTAATGATATAAAGGCAAGCCATGTCCATGAATATCATTTTCGGTTATGAAAATGACATACGTTTCGGCAAGCATATCAAACTTTTCGTTCTTTTTCAGCAGTTTTGTATCAAGCATACTGCTGTGGAATCTTGCCCTTTTTGCAGTCGCACCCAAATCAGCACGTTGTACCTCAATGTTATACTTTTTACCCGATAAATCCTCTGCAAAAATATCAAGTGTAATAGAGCGTTCGGATAAGCTTCTGTATTCACATTGAGTTTCGCTTTGAATAACTTTCAAATCATTTCTTTCCAGAATGGTATTCAGAATAAATTCAACGCCCTCTTTGTTATCGTTAAAATACAGCCTGAGAAAATCATCGTCAATCAGACGCAGCTGCTCGGCTGTATGCCTGTTCTTTTCCTGTTCCGCAGTCATTATACCACCACCTGTCTGTACTTTTATTATAGCCTTTTAATTGAAAAATGTCAAGTGTCATTACAAAACAACCACGCAAATCAATTTTGTTGATTAAATAATTTACTCTTTGGCATTTAACATCATTTTTGATTATTTTTATATTTTTTCAAATAATTTCCGTATAGTCGAAGTGACAAAAGCATCAAAAATGCTCTTGTAAAATTACTGAAATTTTGAAAATTGATTTGCGTGCAAAACAACCGCCCAAAAGGACGGAAATTTTGCTAAAGAAATCCATTCATTTTTGTTATTTCATCAATTTTCAAATCTTCTGTAACGTGTCCGTACACATCCATAGTGAACGCTGTGCTGCTATGACCAAGTATAGATGAAAGCGTTTTTACGGACCTCCCCGATTCTAATGCTCTTGTTGCAAAGGTATGTCTGAGTCCGTGAACGTTCACAATACGGATATTATTTTTCACAAGAATTTTCTTGAAATCACGCTGAAAACAACGTGGTTCAATTGGCGTACCTGTAGTTGAGGTAAATACAAAATCCGATTCAGGATAACCGTTTGATTTCAAATACTCCGATTGGCTTTTCCTATAATTATTTAACTTTTCTGCAATATTAGGCAGCAGTGGAATATTGCGAACTGAATGTTTGGTTTTCGGCTCGTTTATCGCTAATATCGTTTTACTATCTGCATTTTTATCGGGATTTCTTATTCGGTTAAGGGTCTGAGTTATTCGGATATAGCTGTTTCCGTTAAGGTCAATATGTACATTTCTCCAAATAAGTCCGAAAAGTTCACCTTGCCTCACACCTGTGTACAAATCAAGCAATATAGGCATTTCAAGCCTGTTGCCCTTAATAACCTCCTGAAGTTTCTGTTGTTCTTCGACTGTAAAATACCGCATTTCAGCTTTCTTTTTCTTTGGCAGTACAACAAAATCAGCAGGATTTTTGGAAATCATATCAAGGTAAACCGCTTGATTCAAAGCCTTATGGAGCATATTGTGCATATTTCTCAAAGTTTTAGCGCTCAATCCACCGGGTCTGTCAAGTCGGCCGTTTTTAGCTTTTTCCTGATAAAACTGTTGAATCGCAACCGTAGCAAATCTTGCTTCAATTGCAGCCTTTACTGCCACACTTTCCGAAGAAAAAATAAGTTTCAACACACATAAAATATCGTTCACAGTTTTAGGTGAAAGATTTTCTTCATTAAGCTTCATTGACAAAAAATTTTCTATCTGCTTTCCTGAAATCAACGAAGCATCATATCCACCCAATTCAGGCATAATGTGATTTTTACACATATTTCTGTACTTGCTATATGTAGATTCTTTATGTTTGAATTTTACCGCTTCAAGCCAGTCAGCACAATATTTGGCTAATTTTAAGCTTTTATAGCTGGCAGTTGATATATTTCGCTTTTTATGAAACCCAAGTTTTTTCTTAACCTCCGTATAACTTTTGGCATAAACCGAATGATATTTCGCATTTCCAAATTGATCGTATGAATCAAGAAACCGACCTTCCCATCTTCCATCTTTTCGCTTGTAAATATTTTCTCCTCTTCGTGACATTGAAAAACCTCCTGAAATATCTAAAACTTAAAATTAATTATACTAGAAAGTTTTTGCGGTCGCGTCTTAAAAAATTCACGCAAAAAATTTCCAACGATATGTCCCGCCCAGGTCACTGGGCTGACCATATTTTTGACGGCGAATAGTAGAAAAAAGAATAAAATATATAGTGAAATAATACAAAATAATGAATATTATAATGGAATTCATTGACATTTTATGTTGCGTATAGTATAATTATAAGGAAAATATTGCATTTTTGTATATCTCATATGAGGATACTCTGAGAAAAAATAAGGCTGTTTTGATGATAAACAGCCTTATTTAATTATTTGAATTTACTAATAATTTGTCTTATGCGCCTTTCAGAAATGCCAAATTTCTGTGTAAGTTCACGTATATTGTGAACTTTATAATTTTCCTTGATATATGTATTCATATAAGCGTTGTTAAAAAGTTTTTTAGGAAATGTAATTTTTTGCCCTCCGAATAATTTTTGAATTTTTATGGCAGTTTCTACGCCATAAGCTTCAGCAATTTCCAGATAAACACTTCTTAAATTCTGCGGCTTTATCTCTTTAATATCCATTATACTTCAACCCTATGGAAATTTCATGTCCTAAATTTCACTTTATTTTTTTACAATACTCAAATAAATCCTCAGTTTCATCAATTTCTTTTATACCTGATAAAGCCTCCTCTAATAAGTCAGAATCCATCAGCATTTCCTCCACATCATCAGTGGTGTAGCCATAATCGAGCAGGAGCAGGACGTCTTCTTCCGGCACTCCAAAACAACCACACATTTCAAGCAGCATTTCTTCTTGATAAGTGTAATAATCTTCAAAATCAGAATATTTCAAGCCTGATAAATATTTAAGTTCGTTTACTTTAAATTCAGTGCAGTCAATTTTGCCAGACTTGTCTATTGAAATAATATCGCCTTCGGTCAACTTGACGACCTGATAGCTGTATTGATTTAAACCTGACTTTTTAAGTGCTTTCTTCATTATATTTTCAGTTGAAGCATAGGCATAAAGGTCAAGCTTTTCAAAGTAAATCAGGTGCATCGGACTACTGCCTTTAACGAAATATAGCGTATTATTTTCATCAAGAATTGTAAAGGTAAAGCTTCCCTGAACATCTTCTGCCATACTTTTCAGACTGTCAAAATCAAGCTTTTTCTGCTTTTCTATAAGCTGAACTGCAACATAACTGTCAGTTTCAATGTGAGTTTTAGGAAGCTTTTTCTCCTTTTTCAACTCTTTATCATTGTAAAGTACTCCGTTATGAGCAAAGGCAAAGCTTTTGTCAGCCTTGCCATAAAACGGATGATTATTGAAATTGAACTTCTGATTGCCCTGAGTTGCCAGACGGGTATGTCCCATGATTGCAGTGATATTTTTGGGAAAATCAAATTTCACTTTATGAGCAGGCTTAGGTTTCTTGTAAATCTTGATTTCATCATTCTCCACATAGGAAATACCGCTCGCATCCGTTCCACGCTCTTCGGCAGCATTTGCAAGCTCCTGAGTAAGTTTTTTAAGCTGCCTATGAGAAAGATTTTTACCACAATCCAGCCAACCAAATAGTGCACACATTTTAAATTTCCTCCATTTCCTCAACCTTTTCATTGATGTATAAACGACGTTCTTTCAGGTATTGAATTAATTCTGATTCCGTGATTTCTGATACAAAATCAGACCATGGAAGCTTCTGCATCTGTTCATCAGACATAAAAACAGCCGCATTACAGATTCGATTAACCATCTGCAATGCGGCTGCAAGCGTATTATATTTTAAAGTGCCTCTGAACATTCTAAATTCCACTGTATGGTAATTGCGTAAGTTCACGGCTGCATATCTTCCCTTGTCGCCTTTCTTGGCTTTATCAAGAATTGTTTTCGGGTCATTTTCATAACCATAACGAGCAGCCCAACGATTCATAGTGTATTCAGAACGCCTTGAAAATTTAAGCATCTCATTCCAATGGTGCTCAACAAAATACAGAATACGACCGATAACTTCTTCTTGTTCGTCAGAGGTCTTTCCTAAAGAATCACGATTAACATGAACATGTAAGCCACAAGTACTTGTCTGATGTGAACGGTAGCCAAGTCTGATACACTCACGCATAACATCTTCCCAGCAGAAGTTATTCAGATGATAATCTAGGGTCATTGGGTGAGTTACAATTTCCATGCCATCTTCAAGACTGCCATCAGATTTTATGTAAATATGTTCAGCAGAGTAATTGCCAATTTCAAGAATTTCATCAGCATTATCGCTTTCTTTACCACCGATGTCAATTTCAAGCTCCACACCGAAATATCTTGAATCACTGCCATAGAAAATAGGAGTTGGTTTGTAGCTATAATCGTTGATTGAATCACCACTGCGAACTTCATCATAGCATTCACGACAATAATATTCGCCACTATATTCGTATGCATTATCATAGTGAATTACACAATTACAGTCGTTACAGCGTGTATAATGTGTGTCATAGCACTCAGAACAAAGTATTGTAGACTCATCACCGTAAGAATCCGAATCACATATAATTGCTCCGCAATGGTCGCAGATCACAGTATAATTGGCAACGCAGTCCGAGCATATTGGTTCTCCGTAAATGGTATCATAATCTTCTTCCTCAATTACTGCTCCGCAGTGTGAGCATAAAACTTTTTCTTCCATTTGCTTTTCCTCCATAAAATAAAATTGCCCTCTCAGAATTGACCGAGAGTGCTTGTTTTTTAGTATTCTTCCGCAAGTAACATGGTACTGTAAGTTTCACTGTCAATAACATAGACTTTTGCATTTACCGGCTCAGGTAAATTTAAAATATATTCACGTTTGAACTCTGGTTGTTCCTGCTCATGAACTATTTTCTGCTTTCCATCAACACTTGAAAGTCGAAAAACTTGTAAATAATCCTTTGGCTCAGGCAATGCTGAAATGCAGTCCCACATAAAAATCTGGAGTACAGCCGGTATTTCCGACTGTACTCCTTTAGTTATGTAACGATTTGTAAACATAAGCTATTTCTCCTTTTTGTCAGCGTGTTCATCCTTGTAAAACTTCGTAATTCCACTGATCAAAATTACTGCATATTCAAGTACTTTAAAAACTGCTTCTGCTTTAATTTTCATGACTTATACCTCCTTCGTTAATTTATAAAGGTATAATATATAACTATAAATTTTGATTTTTCGATAATTTATATTGTGTTCCAGTGTTCCAACACCTTAATATATTATATAAAAATAATATTATTGTGCTATTTTTATTATATTTTAAAGCTATTATATATATTTAATTACTAATTGGAACAATGGAACATCTATTTTTCGTTCCTTTTTCTCCCCTTAAATCCCGGTTCTAATCTTGGACGATTAGGATTTTCTTTATCACGAATACGTTGTCTTCGTTTAGCAGCTGCTACTGCACATTCGTGACTGCAATACATTTTGTTATAACGAGTTTCTGCATAAAAAAATTTTCCACATGATGTATTCCAACATTTGCGAACTTGATTTCCTGCCGAACACATTAAAAGTAATTCCAGATATACTCCTTCATATTGATATTCGAACTTCCAGTCAGATGAAATTTTATTGTTATTCACGGTTAATATGGGATGTACATTTGATAATCCTTCACTAATGCTATCAGCTAAAATCACCTGTGCAATCTCAAAAGTCAATTGTTTTAGTTTGTATGTTATTTGAAAATCATCATTAATGAAGACATGATAATTACTATCAACCAGTATAATAGGTTTATCCTTACGTTCTTCAATGCACATAATTAAAATAT
>CAMWXM010000130.1 GCA_947178195.1 uncultured Ruminococcus sp. | reverse complement strand
CGGTTTAATTCATATTCTCCGATGCAGTCAACGTAGATATTATAGGTTCCAGCTTTGGTATTGTCAAATTTGGAAGTATCTACCGAAAAAACATCGGGTTTATCGTAAGGTGAAACATTGCGGTAAATTACGTCCAGACCGTCTTTGCCATATCCGTATTCCAGCCCCACAGTAAGTCCTGTAAGATCAAGCTCTTCGCCGATAGCGTAAGAGGTTTTGTACGGCTTGGAATCAAGGGTCAGCCAGCCTTCCGATTCGTATATTACATACTCAGTAGGTTCGGTTGGCTGTTCTACCAGCGTCAGCGCTGAAGCGGTCAGTGGTGCAGAAAACAGGGAAAGTCCAATTGTAAGCGCAGAAAAAACTGCGGTCAGTTTTCTTTTCATAAGTTCCTCCTTATGTATTTCCGAGACAAAGCGTCCCTTTGTATCAACTTTTATCGTATATTTTAATAATACCATATATATGCAGATTTGTCAATCATTAAAAAATTACTTGACATTTTATAAATTTGTGATATAATAATAAGTGAAAAAGGTGCTGCGATAAGCGGTTTACCTCATACAAGTAGATTAATAATTAATAATCGCCTTATGTGAGAGTAGGGCGGTTATTTCTTTTTGTTATTGAACTTGATTATTTCAATAATTACTAATAAAAAAGTAAGTACTTCCATAATGGTCATAACAATCACCTCGTTTCCGAGGTAATATTAAACCGCCTACCGTTATATGCAGACACCATATTTTCACCGTCCTGAATTATCAGGACTTTTTTATTATATCACTAATGCCGTATTTTGTCAATTATCAATGTGAAAGTGATTTTATTATCAGCTTTATACTTTAGCTGCATATTTTTCCCCGCTGTACGCCGTACAACGGGGAAAAAATATGCAATTAAAATTATTTAAAATATCTTACTCCGTTTTCAAAGATACCCTGATCCTTGTTTCCAGCAACATTTTTGCATATATCCTTACCGAAACGTTCGCTGTGTCCCATTTTTCCCAGGATTCTGCCGTCAGGGGAAGTTATGCCCTCGATAGCGTCCATAGAGGTATTAGGGTTATATCTTATATTCATGGAAGGCTTGCCGTTTAAGTCCACATACTGGGTAGCTATCTGACCATTATTTGCAAGCTTTACTATAAGCGACTGTGGAGCGACAAATCTGCCTTCGCCGTGTGAAATAGCCACAGTGTGGATATCGTTCACATTGCTGTTGGCAAACCACGGAGATTTATTTGAAGCCACTCTTGTGTTTACCATCATCGACTGATGTCTTGCGATAGTATTAAATGTAAGGGTAGGGGATTCGTCAGTCATATCTACTATCTCGCCGTATGGGACAAGTCCCAGCTTTACAAGAGCCTGGAAGCCGTTACAGATACCAAGTATAAGACCGTCCTTATTTTTAATAAGCTCGTGAACGGCGTCTTTTACCTTTGGATTTCTGAAAAATGCCGTAATAAATTTACCGCTTCCCTCAGGTTCGTCGCCGCCGCTGAAGCCGCCGGGTATCATGATTATCTGGGATTGCTTTATAAGCCTTACCGCTTCGTCCACAGACTCTTCAATATCTGACGCACAGAGATTTTTAACGACCATGATATTAGCCTGAGCACCTGCTCTTTCAAAGGCTCTTGCGGAGTCGTATTCGCAGTTTGTACCGGGGAATACCGGGATAAACACCTGAGGTACAGCCGCTTTTATGGCAGGAGATAATTTCTTTCCGCTGGTGTATTTGTATGGCTCTACTGCGGCAAGGGTGGTTTTTATCCTGCATGGGTATACAGGTTCCAGCTTTCCTTCCCATGTTTTTTGCAGCGAATCCAGAGAAAGGGTATAATTAAATGTGAAAATATTATAGTCGTGAACAGTTTTGCCGAGAACCTCTTCATTATCCTTTGCATCGCCGTTTATTTCAATGATAAACGCTCCGTAATGCGGCATAAATAATTCGCTTTCGGAAAGCTTTTTAGTAAATTTAAATCCTATTCTGTTTCCGAAGCACATTTTAGCGATACCCTCGGCAACACCGCCTCCTGAAACCGTCCAGACTGCTTTTGCTCTGCCCTCATCGATCATATTTTCAACGTATGTAAAGCATTCCTTGACGCTTGCGAATATTGGCAGTCCGTTCTGGTCATATTCAGGCTTTATGATAATAACACTGCTGTTTTCATCTTTAAATTCAGGGGAAACGATCTTGCGGCTTGAAGCCATAGAAACCGCAAATGAAACAAGAGTTGGAGGAACGTCGATATTTTCAAAAGTACCCGACATGGAATCCTTGCCGCCTATCGCACCGCAGCCCATTTCAAGCTGTGCCTTGAACGCTCCTAAAAGAGCCGCCATAGGCTTGCCCCAGCGTTCGGGATTATTCTGAGTTCTTTCAAAGTATTCCTGGAAGGTGAGCCAGCAATGTTCGTATTTTCCGCCTGCTGCCACGACCTTGGCTATGGATTCGATAACGGCAAGTACTGCGCCGTGATAAGGACTTTTTTCGCTTATTGACGGATTGAATCCCCAGCCCATAACAGAGCAGGTGTCGGTCTGACCTTTAAGTACCGGAATTTTGGCAGCCATAGCCTGAGTAGGCGTAAGCTGATATTTTCCGCCGAAAGGCATAAGAACGGTTGATGCGCCGATAGTGGAATCGAATTTTTCAACAAGTCCTTTTTGAGAGCATATGTTAAGGTTTGCCATAAGAGCGTCCCAGCCTTCGGCATTGTCAGCATATGTACAAGGAGGATTTGTATCAGGCTTTTTGATTTTTATATCTGTATATTTTGGAGCACCGTTGGAATTTAAAAATTCTCTTGAAAGATCAACGATAGTAACTCCGTTCCAGTTCATCTGAAGCCTTTCAGTATCTGTTACGTCGGCAACGACTGTTGCTTCAAGATTTTCTTTTTTTGCTTCCTCTAAAAATCTCTGGGTATCTTCCGGTGCGATTACCACAGCCATTCTTTCCTGTGACTCGCTGATAGCGATTTCAGTTCCGTCAAGACCCTCATATTTTTTCGGAACGGCATTTAAATTTATTACAAGACCATCGGTCAGTTCGCCTATAGCTACAGATACTCCGCCTGCGCCGAAATCGTTGCATCTTTTTATCATTTTTGTAACGTCGGGATTTCTGAAAAGTCTCTGTAATTTTCTTTCTTCAGGGGGATTACCCTTCTGCACCTCTGCACCGCAATGCTCTAATGATTCAAGAGTATGGGATTTTGAAGAGCCTGTTGCTCCTCCGCAGCCGTCACGTCCTGTTTTGCCGCCCAGCAGTACCACAACGTCTCCTGGTACAGGAGCTTCACGTCTTATATTTTCAGCAGGAGCTGCTCCCACAACTGCGCCTATTTCCAGTCTTTTTGCTACATACCCAGGGTGATATATTTCAGAAACATGTCCCGTTGCAAGACCTATCTGGTTGCCGTAGGAGCTGTAGCCGTTAGCTGCTCCCACTGTAATTTTTCTTTGGGGCAGTTTGCCTGAAATGGTATCTTCAACAGGTACAAGAGGGTTTGCAGCGCCTGTTACTCTCATTGCCTGATATACGTATGAGCGTCCTGAAAGAGGGTCACGGATAGCGCCTCCAAGGCAGGTGGCTGCTCCGCCGAAGGGTTCAATTTCTGTAGGGTGATTGTGGGTCTCATTTTTGAACATGAGAATCCAGTCCTGCTCGCCGTCCTCGGTATTTACCTTTATTTTTACCGAGCAGGCGTTTATCTCTTCGCTTTCATCAAGGTCGTTCAGTTTTCCGTCCGCTTTAAGCTTTTTTACGGCAAGAGTTGCCATATCCATAAGGGTTATGGGCTTTTCTTCTCTGCCAAGCTCTGAGCGTATTTCAAGATATTCGTCATAGGTTTCTCTGATATATGGAGTTTCAATATCAACATTTTCAATATTGGTAGAGAAAGTGGTGTGACGGCAGTGGTCAGACCAGTATGTATCTATCATTCTGATTTCAGTAATAGTAGGGTCTCTTTTTTCGGTATCCTTAAAATAGGACTGGCAGAATTTAATATCGTCAAAATCCATAGCAAGACCAAATTCTTTAATAAAGGCATTAAGCCCCTTATCGTTAAGACGGATAAAGTTTTCCAGAACCTCTACCTTTTCGGGGATATCGTAATCGGTATCGAGAGTTTTAACGGTATTCAGAGAGGCTTCACGGCTTTCCACTGGATTTATCAGATATGCTTTAAGCCTTTTAAATTCATCGTCGGTAATTCTGCCTTCGATTATGTATATTCTGGCATTTTTAACACGGCAGCGGTCTTTCTGAGTCAGTATCTGTATGCACTGCTCACAGCTGTCGGCACGCTGATCAAACTGACCGGGGAGATATTCGGCAGCGAATATTCTTTCGTTGTTTATAAGAACAGGAAGTTCAGAATAAGTAATATCAACGGCAGGTTCTGAAAATACCGTATTTACGGACATTTCAAAATCCTCTTTGCTTAACCTGTCCGCATCATAGCGGTTTAAGATTCTGATACCTGAAACATTCATACGAAGGGCGGTTTGGATATCATTAAGAACCGATTTTGCTTCCACGGCATATTCCGGTTTCTTTTCAACATAAATTCGGAATACAGACATATTTTTTTCTCCATTCTCCGCAATAAAAAATTATTTGTTTTTGACAGACGGCAGATTTGCGGAATTTGTCGTCCTGCGGCTGGCTCAGACTATTTCGCCTGTACAGCCGTCTTTATCGCTCTCTATTATTTTAACATAAAATATCTCCCGGCGCAAACTTTTTTTGAAATTTTTTTTCGGTATTTTTACTAAAATAAAATTAGGTGTATGTCCCTGGTGAAAATCCGGGTTTCTTTCCCGTTCAAAAAGTACGGGAAAGGTCTTGCCGACCATAGATCTATTGAAATTTTCAGAAAGTATTTCCGCCGTTTCCTTGAGGGTTTTCGCTCTTTGATTTTTTACTTTTTCACAAAGCTGTTCTTTCATTTCAGCCGCTTTTGTGCCCCGGCGTATCGAATAAGGAAAAACGTGTATCTTGGCAAAACCGATTTTTTTGGCAAAAGAAACTGTCTGCTCAAAATCTTCTTCCGTTTCACCGGGAAAACCTGTCATAATATCGGTGGTAATGGAAGCGTCAGGGAAAAATTTTCTTATGCGGCATACAAGGTCGTAATATTCGTCGCAGGTATAATGACGGTTCATAGCTTTGAGGGTTTTGTCGCAGCCGCTCTGGAGCGACAGATGAAAATGAGGACAGAACTCCTTGAACGATGAAAGCCGTTCAAGATCGTCGTCAGTTATGACCTCTGGTTCAAGAGAGCTTAGCCGTACCCTTTCTATGCCATCGGTTTTACAGCATATCTCTACTGCGTCAGCAAGCCGCAGTCCGTATTCCTTGCCGTAAAAGGCAAGATTTATTCCTACAAGAACGATTTCCTTGTGACCGTTTGCGGCAAGCTCTTCGATTTCCTCTCTGAGCTTGTCAGGTGATTTTGAGCGGCAGCGTCCTCTTGAATAAGGGATAATGCAGTATGAGCAGAATTGATTGCAGCCATCCTGTATCTTTACAAAGGCTCTTGTTTTATTTTTAAATTCGCTGCATTTCATATCCTCAAATGTTTCGTCCTTTTCATACTGCGGTACATGGATAACTGATTTTTTGTCATCCAGAAATTTTTTTACCATTGAGGGAATGGCACTTTTATTTTTTGTGCCGGTTATAATGTCAGCCTGGAATGATTCTGATATCTCGGCTATTTCGTCCAGGGAAGCCGTCTGGGGCATACAGCCTGTCAGGACGATAACGGCGTCCGGAGCAGATTTTCGTGCCTGTTTTAATGCCCTGAGGCTTTTATTGTCTCCGGAAGCTGTTACCGTACAAGAATTGATTATGATAACGTCGGCATTTTTGGCGTTATCCGAAACATCAAAGCCGTCGGAAATAAATATTTCTTTTATGCATTCGGTTTCATATTGATTTACCTTACAGCCAAGACTTATAAAATGAACGTTCATATGTGCAACTGCCTTTCTTATGTATGTTTATATTTAACAAAATCGAACTATATGTATTGTGCAGACTTCACAAAATATCAAAAGTGAATAAATTAAGAGTTAAAGTCGGTATATTCATTATACTAAATTTACGAAATTATTGCAATCGTATTGACATTATTTTTTTTTAGTGGTATTATATGTACAGCGGAAGAAAAATAAATGTTATAAATTCCGCATACGACAAAGTAATGGTACAAAAGGAAAAACAGGAGGTATATTATGGTAAATTATAAAATCTCACTGGCAGCGATCAATGACGTTAAAGAATTCGTAAACATGGTAATGAAGTATGATTTCGATGTAGATCTCGTTTCGGGAAGATATGCGGTAGATGCAAAGTCTATTATGGGTATTTTCAGTCTTGACCTTTCAAAGCCTATCGAGCTTAAAATCCACACAGATGAACCGGGTAATTTTACTAAGGAAATTGAAAAGTATATAGTAAAATAATTTGTCAATGAACTATAGAAAATCCGCCTTTTATAGGCGGATTTTTTTTACAGATAATGCATATAATAAGGGTGACGCCCCACAAAGACAGGCTATATCAAAATAAGGGCAGTACTGCGTCTCTGTACAGTATTGCCTTAAAACAGGAGAAAATATTATGAAAAAAATTGTTTCTGTACTGACAGCCGTATTTTATGCATTATTTGTATTTGACCTATCAATAAGCGCAGATAATGAAGATAATGAATCTGAAAATAAAAAAATATCATATACACTTTGTACCGTGCTTGTGGAAGCGGCTACCGGTACGGTGATAAGCGGTGAAAATGAGAATGTCCGAGTACCTGTTGGAACGCTGCCAAAGCTTATGACGGTTCTGCTGACGGCGGAGGAAATAGAATGCGGCAATCTTAAACTCGATACCAGATTAAAAGTGGGCAAAGAAGCTGAAAATGTTCCCGGAGCGGTAATATGGCTGACGCTGGGAGAAAATGTATCAGTGGAGGAACTTTTGAAGGCGGTCATAATAGGAAACGCAAATGATGCCGCTGCCGTTCTTGCGGCGAATATCGGGAATGATGAAAATGATTTTGTGGGAATGATGAACGCAAGAGCCTTTGAGATGGGTATGAGAGATACGGTATACCAAAGCTGCGGAGGAAAAGATGGCGCTGGCGAATATTCTACGGCGGCTGATACGGCAATTCTTGCGGCGGAGCTTCTGAAATATGATTTCTTGAGGGAGTACTTTACAACATGGTCGGACAGAGTGCGTGATGGTCAGACAGAGGTGGTAAACGAAAACAGGCTTGTCAGAACCTATGATGGGATAACAGGTATGAAAGCAGGACATTCAGAACAGTCGGGCTTCAGCCTTGTGCTGACCGCCGAAAGAGACGGGGCGGCGTTTATTTCTGTGGTTTTAGGCTGCGGAGATAAGGACGAGCGTTTTAGCATCGGTAAAACGCTTGTTTCAAAGGGTTTTTCTTCTTATAAGGTCACTACTCCGGCATTTTCAAATGAATTTTTAAGACCTGTGACGGTGCACGGTGGGGTTGAAAAGGCAGTCGAAATTCAGGCAGGACAGCTCAAAGAGCTTGTGATACCTAAAAACAGCGGAGAACTGAGTACAGTCGTTCTGATTCCCGAATATGTGGAAGCTCCTGTGAGAAAAGGGCAGATAATCGGAAAGGTCGGATTTTATAACAACGATACGCTTTTATTTGAAACGGATATTATTGCGTCACAAGCAGTTGAAGAGATGAATTTTTTAAAAGCATTAAAAAATTATTTGCATATAATGTATAAATAATTATGTTGAATACTGTTAAAA
>CAMWXM010000129.1 GCA_947178195.1 uncultured Ruminococcus sp. | reverse complement strand
TGCTTATATCCTCCAATCCATACAAATTTAATTCATTTAGCTATTGCTCAGTATTATAGAACTTTCAAACTTGTGACAATATATCCGTAATTTGCGGACTGTCCGGGTTCAATCCATAGTTATAGCCGTTATTTTTTATGACAGTTCCGTTCTCGTCCTCGGAACCAACCATGGAATTCCACAAGTTATACACCTCGCCGTCAACGTCATACTTCAATGTCCAGTTGAGGATAGACTCCGCCTCTGTGTTTTTGATAGTTACCTCTGCGCTGCGGTTATTGTCCCACTCGCTGCCGATTCTGTATGTAACGGTGTAGCCGTCCTTTTCGTATACTCTGCTGTCCGCTGTCACTGCAAATGCCTCTATCGGCAGTGCAGAAAACATGTTTAACATAAATGCTATCGCTAAAAAAGCGAAAAGAATCTCTTTATACTCATAATATATTCCTTTCATCATGTTGGCGGAAATCCTAATTTATATGCAATGCACTGTTTTCGTTTTCACAAATATTGAAAAATACTATTCTTACCCTATTTTCATTGTCCTTAAAAATCGCATATCAAATAACAGTACATCTATATGTTATGTTTTCATTGGTTTTCTTTTACATTTTCTATTAAGGAACGAACCCTACTATTATTTTATCGCCATCAGAATTGCAAACAACAATAGCATCTACCCCTACATACCTATCATCTTTTTCATAAACCGTGTATAAGCTGATATTCATAGTATATACTTTATTTTTATCTGTCGTTATATTACCCACAAACGGACCATAGTACCTTTCGGATACTTTTCCCTCGTCATATGCTACACGGGAAGTACATGAAATATCATCATCGTAAGATATAATATTTCCGTCAATAAATTCAAATGCTTCGGTAATTTCTTCATCTAAATCAGTACCGTAATTAACTTTTTCGCAAAACAAATTTTTCAAGCCTTCTACATCCTCGTTTATAAAACAATCCATAACATTAACGGCATATTCCTCAGCGGGTGAATCGTCCCAGTCCCAACGTTCTTTCCCGATTTCTTCATAAAAACTTTTTTCATCCTGCACACTGTCCGACTCTGACCCGTTATCCGGCATATTATCGTATTTACAGCCTCTGAACGTAAACATTAGCAATGTAAATATCATTAATATAATAAGTTTCCTCATAAAGCTTTTACCTCACTTTCGTACCAACAAAGCCATACTGTCAAGTTCGTATCATCAAACATAATATATTTACCGTCATATTTGTCGTCTATATATTTGCTTTTTATGTCATGATACATAAACTTATCCTCAGTAAAGTCAACACAACCTATCATAATATACTTTTTTACATCTACCTTATTAACATATTCGGCATTAAAACCTGTTATCCACCACTGATATTCATAAGGTTCCCAAGAAAAAATATTTTTAATATCCGTACCGCTGTTATATTCGTATAGATACAATTTCATAGGTTTCTTTAAATTGTAATCGGAATTATAGTGATCCAACTTATTATTGCTTGAACTCTGATCTTTATCTCTGCTGTAAATTCCAATTTCCGCTCCTGCACCTAATCCTAAATAATCTCCTTTCCATGCCCATAAAATATAGTCCTTATCGCTGCTGGAAGATTCAAAGTCAAACTTTACTTTTCTCGTATTATATTCTGTAAATGTACCCAAAAGATTGTCATATAAATCGTTATATCCTCCAATATATTCCCAACTGTAAAATTGAGAATGTATTGTATTTCCAAACTCATCTGCTTTAAAATTACACAACCTTGAGCCAAAACTTGCTAATATTCTATTTTTTTCATCCTCGGACTCCACCTTCACCCAACTTTTAAGTTCATTTAATATTTTCATTACCTCCTCATGAATAATATCGGTTCCATGTTCTTTTACCGATTCAACAAAACCTTTTATAAGAACAATCATACCTATCACATCTTTTATGTTGAAGTCAACTTTACCTTCTTTTTTTAAATATTTTAACTCGCACATGAAGTAATACAACCCCTCATATCCACTATTTTCGCTGTAAATATCAAAGCCATTGTCAAAATCAACTTGGTTAAGGAAGTTTAACATCGTTTTATCGTTCAGTATAGATTCATTATCACTCAAAAGATAAAGTAAGATTTCAAGATCAAGGCGCATAATTATATTACCTTCAAGTTCATTCTTTAATCCTTCAACACCTTCAACACCTTCAACAAAGTAAATACCGTTTGCAATTATATACCCAAACAAATTAGCTTTTATCTGATGTATCTTTCTTTCGTTTTCGTTAATATGATAATCTCCATACCAATCTCCCAATTTATGAGGAATATCATTTCTTTTGGCATTTCTTATATGTTCCACCCATAATCCATCAGGACCGTCTTTGCATAATGGATTTGGATCTTGGGGTGCAATGATACTGCTGTAACGCTTTGTAACACCAGCGTCCAGCAGTCCGTCTCCATCTCCATCCTCCGAATTAGGATCAGAAACAATAGGCAAAACCCTTAAGCCTAAACTATCAAGACAATCAATAATGCTTGGATTTTTAATTAGATGCCCATTAAATCTTTTTAATCCGTCCTGAACATAAGTAAGTTCAGATTTACATGAAATACAGCTGCTATATTTAGGCAGATCCACTATACCATTTAGAAATTTAATTAAAGTTTTTCCCTCTGAATCTTTCGCCTTGAAATTAATCTCCATATAATCGGGCAGACCGTCCTTATCTGTATCGGGCTGAGTTTCATCTATTTCCCCTGTTTCCGCAAGCATTGCATATTCCTCGGTTATAGGCGCCAGAAGTTTAACGGAAGTAAGGCCTGTAGCCAGTATCATATTATACTCGCTTGTATTTTCGACCTTTTTTCCATAAATATGACTCAATACAGTTGGAGAGTAATTTGATTCTGTATCGACTACAAATATACCGCCGCTCTTCTTGTACATATCATGAGCATAACCGTATTTTTTTGAATTGTTGATTTCAGCTATTACGCTTATATCAACATTCCTTTTCACAGCATCGTCAAGCAGTGAATATCCGTTGCTTTCCCTGAAAATAACATTCTCTTGATTGAACAGGCTGAACACATACGTTTCCCTACTCAAGTCACACACAGACAGCACTCCTTCCAAAGAATCGGACAGTATTGCATCATTATCTATTGAACCATTTGTTTTGATCTCTGAAAGAACTTCCGAAAGATCATTGTAATTTGTAAAAAATCTATTACCTTTTGCAGAGTATACTTTGTACCTGTTGTTCGGTGACAATTCCGTATGTTGTTCAAAAATGTATATTCTTCCGTTAGGAGATTTTTTCAATACTACTCTGCTTACGTCAAGGATTTCCTTCTTGACCTTCTCAAGATCATTATAACTTTCTCTTGTATCTATAATAAATACAACATTAATGTTGTCCTTAAACTCATCACTGTTTGACCTTGCTTTAAGCTCACTTACATTATAGCACATATAATTGTCGTTGTCAAGCGAATTTTGGGACATAGCTTCGCTTTCCTCAACCTCTGCTTTTCCGGAGATTGAAGAAATTCCAAGAGAATCAAGCCATATTTCCATATCCATAAGACAATATGTACCCAGACAATCCGTTACTGTATACACAACATTACTATTTGTATCGTGGAATGTTTCTACGGGCAGCAGCATATTAATATCTTCAAAATATTTAAAGATGTTAAGACGCTTTATTCCCGTAAACTCATTGCTTCCGTCTGCAAATGTTCCAAGCGTATTGCTTGTAATACTATTATCAAGTTCAAACTTGACTTTAACCTCTTCTACACTCAACCCGCTCATATAGCTGAACTGAGGAATTATTCCGATAACAGCGTCATTCTGCATTACTGCCGAATATCCGCTTTCATGTGCGGACAGATTTTTCTCCGCAACACCCGCCGCTTTTATTTCCAAAGAAACATTAAAGGGTACGCTTTCATCATCATTGATCGCAGAAAAAACCTCCGATTCAGCGTCCACTGTCTGCACAAATGTCCGCTCATTATCGGGAATACCGTTGGTTAAACTGCTGTTCGGATTAAGTCCGAGGATTATTTCATCACCGTCAGAAATTCCATCATCATCAGTGTCATATTTCAAGGGGTCAGTCCCGTGTGTATTTACCTCTGCTCCGTCACTAAGACCGTCACCGTCAGTATCGGCATTATTCGGGTCTGTCCCCAGCTCCTGCTCTTCAGCGTTGGTAAGACCGTCATTGTCAAAATCCTCATCACCATCATTTACACCGTTATCGTCACTGTCGGCTTTCAGCGGGTCTGTTCCAAGATAGAAAACCTCATAATAGTCGGAAAGCCCATCACCGTCTGTATCGGCTTTGTTCTTGTCCGTGCCGATAATATCCTCGTAATAATCGGGCAACCCTTATTAACATCTTTGGTTATTTCGAGTATATTAAAGTATGATTGTGTAGTTGCAAAATCCACTTTCTGAATCTTTTCTCCGCTAAGAATGACCTTATGCTCTCCGCTCGGAGCAAAATTATCCTTGTAATTGTAATACTTCTGTGTAAAATCTCCCTTTACCTCTATTACGCCATTTGTCATTGTACCGTAATTATGATACGAATATACATAGAAATTGCCGTTTACGCATATGTAATCCTCTGCATTCTTCATTATCAGATAGCCTTCACTGGTATTTCCTGTTGTTCCGCTCATATTGAAATTTCCGTCTACATATACCTTGCCCTTATTAACATTAAGATATGTATATCCTCCGCCTGCGCTGATATACACATCTCCCTTGACTGTAAGAGTATTTCCGTTTAGGTCAAGGGTATTTCCGTTAAGATACAGATTTCCTCCGATCTCAATATCATCGGTCAGTGTTCTGTTCTCATTCAGCCATATATCGTGATTCCAAGCATTATCGGCAAATGTTCCCGCAAGTATTATCCTGCTGCTGTTTGTTACCTTGCTTTCGGTATTGTAAAGGTTTCCTATTACATATACATCTCTTGCAATATCTACTCCGTCTGCCGATGTGTTAGTAATTTTTAAATTATTTATTCTTGAACTGCCTTTACCGTTATCTGCAATACTTAAACTCTGCTTCTCTGTTCCGTTAAGTACTATCGTATGACTTCCCGATGTGCAGAAATTGTAGCCGTTTGCTCCTCCGATCTGTGTCAGATTTCCTCCGATTTCAAGTGTTCCCGCAGTCAGCATTTCACTGTGTGAGGCTGTTGACTGCATAACAAATTCACCGAACACCCTTACGGTATCAGCTTCTTTGGTCATATTAAGTACGCCTGTACTGTTTATGTAATTTGTTCCGTCAATAGCCTGTACCCGATAATTTCCCTGTACTTCCAACTCTCCGCCGTTTACAAGCAGCGTCCCTCCCGAATGTATCAGATTTCCCTTTATTGTAAGCTTATGTCCGTTAAGATCAAGCGTTCCTCTTGCAAGGTTCAGATCACCCTCTATTGTTTCATCCTGCTCCAATTTCCAGCCCGAACGTTCGCCGTTGGCAAACTTAACATTGCAGCCGTTGTCGATAAGCTCTATTATCGTTACATTGGTCTTAAAGTACACTCCCTCTGCCGAATAATTCTGTATTTCAAGAATATTAAATCTTGACTCCGATCTTGCAAAATCTACTGTCTGCAAGCCTTCTCCGCTCAGAATGACCTTATGCTCTCCGCTCGGAGCAAAATTATCCTTGTAATTGTAATACTTCTGTGTAAAATCTCCCTTTACCTCTATTACGCCATTTGTCATTGTACCGTAATTATGATACGAATATACATAGAAATTACCGTTTACGCATATGTAATCCTCTGCATACAGCCATTGGGAAATGCCCTAAATGCGGTAAAAACATTTGCGAATATCCTAAGTCGTATTCCTGCGAGGACAGAAGCTGCGGTTTTGTCGTTTGGAAAAGCATTAACGGAAAAACCATATCCGAAACACAGGTCAAAAAGCTGATTGAAAACGGCAGGACTGACCTTATAAAGGGATTTTCTAAAAGAAATTCCGATGAGAAGTTTGAAGCCTTTTTAGCTGTAAAACTTGACTACTCTGTAGGGTTTGAGTTTCCGAAAAAATAAGGTCAGGTGAAATTATGGGAAACGAAAATTACATGGACTATTTTAAAAGTCCCGAAGATTACATTTTTTGTATGACTACTTCAAGAAGCCAAAGTGCTTGTGCTGTATCTAAGGATTGTCTTTTTAGTTATGCTGCTTCATGTGGAACTGAATTGACCAAAAGAATGACAAAAAAGGATATTTTCACGGCATTGAAAGAAAAAGTATCATTAGAGGATATTGCATATGACTTGGGTATAGGCGTAAGTTCAAAATCATTTCAGATAAAGTTTGATATATCTCACAATGAGGTCAAACGAATGGCTCGTCTTGGATTTATACAGATAACCGGAACAGAACAGTTCAGAGCATATAAAAAATGGTGTTATGCTGATATTTACAGCGTTTTTGACTACTTCCGTCTGACCAAAGAAGATGTACATACATGGCTTGCAGAAAATCCAAAGGGAACACGCAAATCAAAAAAATTGTCACCATGACAATGAAAGGAGCAAAAATGTTTAAACGAATATTCGGCTCTGAAATCACAGCAAAGGAACTGCAAAATAAGAAAATTATCATGCCTAACAGCGAAGTTGAAATGTACAGATGTGACTTTTTGCAACGCCATAACAAGGCATTAAGTGAGGAAATAAACAACCTGTCTGCTGTCATCACGGCTCTCAACAGTGAAAAAGTAACTGTATGGCACTGCTGTAATCATGACGGTTACGGTTACTATACTGTATCAAACGGCAAAACAAAGCGTTATGTAAGTTCGCAATATGATTTGGAATGTGTAGGCGGTTGTTGGAGTATGCACGTTTATGAACGCCTGTACTTTGCTCAGGAATATCTTACGAAATTTCTTAAAGCGGTAAAAGCGGAGATATGCAGAAGATTTTCCGCAGCTATGCCGCTTAAATCACTGTATATTGCCTATATTCTCACCGATTTGGATAAAGAGGAAAAGGAGTTTGAAAGTCTAAATTATCCATCTGATGAGGAGAATAAACGCAATTATGAAATTGCAAAAGAACATCAATCCAAGTTCGTAAAAAACCGTGCAAAGGAAATTGAGCGATATAACAAAGCAGTGCAGAACGGCAATGATTATTGGAGTTAAGAATTTTTTTAGGGAGTATAAAGAAATGTTTAACAAGAATCAGGAAAATTTGTTTTCATACGAATTGTCAAAAGGAATTAATTTATTCCTTGGGGCTGGATTTTCAGTTTTACCCAATGATTTAGATGAAAAATTTCCAAACGCCAAAGAATTGTGTGCGGAGATTTGTGATAAATTTGGTATCGATGATATGTTTAGAGATGATTTGTATTCCGCTTCCGAAATGGTACCTGAAAGCGAATATCAAATTTATTTGCGAAATCGATTTACTGTAAATGGTGGTATAAATCGACAATATTATTTGCTTGACAAGTTAAATATTAAAAATATAATTACTACGAATATAGATAACATTGTTCCGACAATATATGACTCTGAAAATGCAGTGCATTATATTAATGACAGAAGTTTCACATTACATGTTTTTGGATATTGGATAGTTAGAGATTACCATTTATTTTCTGTATTCTTTGAATTTATTGCATTTGAAACTGTGTACATTGCCCTCACCTGTTCAGTTTGAAATAATATGCATAATGTGAAATTGATTGCTGTTTGTAAAAAATTTTGAAAAGTTTCATTACTTTAGAATTTTGGGTTCTGAATTACAAACTGTGTAAATGCATTTTCTAAGGAAAAAATGTCAACA
>CAMWXM010000128.1 GCA_947178195.1 uncultured Ruminococcus sp. | reverse complement strand
GATTTTATTCTCAGGTTTTTTATATTTAAGGCAATAACAAAATAAATATCTAAGTTAAAGAATGAAAATAAAAAAAACTATTGACAAGCCGTTAAAAGTATGATATAATTTTAATGTCAAGAATGAAATTACTTCGGCCCGTTGGTCAAGCGGTTAAGACTCCGCCCTCTCACGGCGGCATCACCAGTTCGAGTCTGGTACGGGTCACCAGCAGAGTTGTCTTGGCATAAGCTTATCGGGTTTACTTTTGTAAATCCGATTTTTTATTGTATAAATGTGTCGAAAAATTTGCAATTGGATTCATTAAAAAGGCGTTATACGCATCTTTTCCGACACTGCCTTAAAGCAACGACTGATATAAGGAGAGTTTAAATTAATATGGCAAAAAAACAACAGGATTACGGAAATGAAAGTATTACCATGCTTAAAGGTCCTGATAAGGTCAGAAAACGTCCGGGAGTTATTTTTGGTTCGGACGGACTTGATGGCTGTGAGCATTCTGTATTTGAGGTTATTTCAAATTCTATTGACGAGGCACGTTCAGGCTTTGGTAAAAAAATAATTATAACAAAATATAAAGATAATGTAATAGAAGTCGAAGATTTCGGACGTGGCTGTCCGGTCGATTATAACAAATCCGAAGAGCGTTTTAACTGGGAACTGGTTTACTGCGAGCTTTATGCCGGCGGAAAATATGATGATTCTTCTGATATGTACGAATATTCTCTGGGACTTAACGGACTTGGTCTGTGCGCTACTCAGTTTTCATCAGAATTTATGGATGTTGAAATTATAAGAGATAATTATAAATATAATCTTCATTTTGAAAAGGGTGAAAACGTCGGCGGACTTAAAAAAGTCAAAACAAATGTAACGCAAACAGGTACTAAAACCAGATGGAAGCCAGATCTGGACGTTTTTACTGATATAAACGTAAGGGACGAATATTTTCGGGATATTTTAAAGCGTCAGGCTGTGGTGAATCCTAATCTGCTTTTTATCTATCGTTTTCAGCGTGAGGACGGCAGCTTTGAGGAAACAGAATTTTTATATGAAAACGGTATTTTTGACTATGTATCAGAAATAGCCGGTGAAAGTCCCCTTACCTCGATACAAAATTGGAGCGCAGAACGTGTGGGTCGTGACAGAGAGGATAAACCTGAATACAAAGTAAAAATGGCATTTGCACTCACCTTTTCAAATAAAATCAAGCAGATAGAATATTATCACAATTCAAGCTTTCTCGAACACGGCGGCTCTCCCGAAAGAGCAGTAAAACAGGCTTTTGTGTCTCAGATAGATTCTTATCTTAAAAATAATAACAAATACAATAAAAATGAAAGCAAAATCACCTTTGCCGATGTTGAAGACTGTCTTATTTTAGTTTCTTCCTCATTTTCTACCCAGACGTCTTATGAAAACCAAACCAAAAAAGCTATTACAAATAAATTTATTTACGAAGCCATGACGGAATTTTTAAAGCATCAGCTTGAAATCTATTTCATTGAAAATCCAGATGAGGCTCTGAGAATTTCCGAACAGGTAATGGTAAACAAGCGCAGCCGTGAAAATGCCGAAAAAACACGCCTTAATTTGAAAAAAAAGCTTGCAGGTACAATAGATTTATCAAATATGGTAAAAAAATTTGTAGATTGCCGTACCAAAGACGTCTCAAGGCGTGAGCTGTATATCGTGGAGGGCGATTCAGCTTTGGGGGCGGTAAAGCTTGCAAGAGAATCCGAGTTTCAGGCGGTCATACCTATCAGAGGTAAAATACTCAACTGCCTTAAAGCCGACTACGCTAAAATATTCAAAAATGAGATTATAACCGATATTATGAAAGTTTTAGGCTGCGGAGTGGAGGTCACCACAAAAGCCAACAAAGATATTTCTATGTTTAATATAGAAAATCTTAAATGGAATAAAATAGTTATCTGTACTGATGCGGACGTAGACGGTTTTCAGATAAGAACACTTGTGCTTACAATGCTTTACCGTTTAACGCCGACTCTTATTCAGCAGGGATATGTTTATATTGCCGAATCGCCGCTTTTTGAAATTACTACCAAGGACAAAACCTATTTTGCATACAACGAAAAGGAAAAAGCGGATATTCTGAAGATTATCGGAGAAAAAAAATTTTCACTTCAGCGTTCAAAAGGACTTGGTGAAAACGAACCTGAAATGATGTCGCTTACCACTATGAATCCGGAAACAAGAAGACTTATTAAGGTTTCACCCTCCGATATCGAGGCCACGACTCAGATTTTCGATATGCTTTTAGGAGATAATCTTCAGGAAAGAAAGGATTATATTGCCGAATACGGCAGCGATTATCTTGATATGGCAGATATCTCATAAAAAGGAGTTTAAAGAATGGCTAAAAAACCAAGTAAAAATAATTCAGATAAAAAAAATACTCCCGATGCTTTTATTGAAAACGCAGGAGTTGTTATTGATGAAAAAATAACTGATACCTTAATAAAAAATTATATGCCCTATGCCGTAAGCGTTATCGTTTCAAGAGCGCTACCTGAAATAGACGGCTTCAAGCCTTCCCACCGAAAGCTGTTATACACTATGTATAAACAGGGACTTCTTACGGGAAAGCGTACTAAATCCGCCAATGTGGTCGGCGAAACTATGAAGCTTAACCCTCACGGTGACGGCGCAATTTATGAAACTATGGTGCGTCTTTCAAGGGGCAACGGAACACTTCTTCATCCTTTTGTAGACTCGAAGGGAAATTTCGGCAAGCAGTATTCAAGGGATATGGCTTATGCTGCTTCAAGATATACCGAGGTAAAGCTGGATCCAATATGCAATGAGCTTTTCAGGGATATAGATAAAGATACGGTAGATTTCGTACCCAATTACGATAATTCCACCACCGAACCTACACTGCTGCCGGCAACATTCCCTACTGTTTTAGTAAATGCAAATATGGGTATTGCCGTATCTATGGCAAGCAATGTGTGTCCGTTTAATTTAGCAGAGGTATGCGAAACCTGTATTGCGCTTATAAAAAATCCCGACCACGATATTATCAGCACTCTTAAAGGACCTGACTTCCCCGGCGGTGGATTTATGCTTTACGACGACGAGGAAATGAAGCAGATATTAGCAACTGGAAGAGGCTCTGTAAAGCTGCGCTCAAAATATAATTATGATAAATCGGCAAACTGCATAGAAATAACCCAGATACCCTACAGCACTACCATAGAGGCAATTATAGAAAAAATAATCGAGCTTGTGAAAATCGGAAAAATTCGTGAAATTTCATATATTCGTGATGAAACTGATTTGAACGGTCTGAAAATCGCTATTGACTTAAAAAGAGGTACAGACCCCGAAAAGCTTATGAACAAGCTGTTCAGGCTCACTCCCCTTCAGGACAGCTTTGCCTGCAATTTTAATATACTTATCGGCGGCGTGCCAAAGGTTATGGGTGTAAAAGAAATCTTAGAGCAATGGATAGAATTCAGGGAAGTTTGCGTAAAAAGACGGCTTAAATATGAGCTGAAAAAAATGCAAGACAAGCTTCATCTCCTCAAAGGTCTGGGAAAAATACTTCTCGACATTGACAAGGCAGTTAAAATTGTCAGAGAAACCGAGGAAGAAAGCGAAGTTGTATCAAATCTTATGATAGGATTTGGCATCGACGATATTCAGGCTGAATATGTTGCAGAGATAAAGCTTCGTCATTTAAACCGTGAATATATCTTAAAGCGAATCCAGGAAACCGATGATCTTGAAAATGAAATTGCAAAAACCGAGGATATTCTTTCAAGCAGCAAAAAGATAAGAAATATTATAGTATCTGAACTTAAAGAAGTTTCAAAAAAATACGGCAAGCCCAGAAATACACTATTTTATTACAAAAACGATATTGTCGATGTTGATATTGAAGAGGATATACCTGATTATCCGGTAAATCTGTTTTTCTCGGAAAGCGGATATTTCAAGAAAATCACTCCTCAGTCTTTGAGAATGAGCTCAGAGCATAAGCTTAAAGAAGGCGATTCTATTAAGATACACAAGGAATCGACAAATTCAACCGATCTGCTTTTCTTTACCGACCGGTGTCAGGTTTATAAAACCAAGGCAAGCTCCTTTGATGATACAAAAGCAAGCGTACTCGGTGAATATGTTCCGGCATCGCTGAGCTTTGACGAAGCTGACGAAGCAGCAATATATATGGTAGATACCAAAGATTATGAGGGATATATGCTGTTCTTTTTTGAAAATGGAAAGGCAGCTAAAGTACCTCTTAAAGCATATGAAACAAAAACAAACAGAAAAAAGCTTGCAAAGGCCTATTCAGGCAAATCAAAACTTGTTTCAATGCTTTATATCAAAGAGGACGTATATATCCTTATGAGAGCATCCTCCGGCAAGGCATTTATTTTTAATACAGACCTTATGGCTTATAAAACTACCAGGGATACTCAGGGAGTGCAAGTAATGACGCTCAAAGGAAAGCATCTTCTTGACAGCGCAGTGGTCGCCGACGACAATATGATAAAGGAATTAAAAAAATATTGCGTAAAGACTATCCCTGCCGTAGGAATAGGCGGAAAAGATATAATGGAATATGATCAGCTTGAACTATAAATATAATTCTTCAGATTTTAACATTATTTTTTGTTTAAACAGACAAAAAAGGAAATTTTATTACAATCTATGTACATTTATATCAGATTATGTTATAATAAACTTAGAAAAACTTTTAGACAATGCTGCTCTAAAATGATAATTATGCCAAGGGATATTTCTTAGGAGGAACTTATGTCAACAACACAAATTGTTCAAACTGTAATTACTGCGTTCGGCGGAATTGCGCTTCTTCTTTACGGTATGAATGTGCTGGGGTCGGGACTTGAAAAAATTTCCGGCGGTAAAATGGAAAAAATTCTTGAAAAGCTTACAAATAATATTTTAAAAGCCGTTCTTTTGGGCGCAGTGGTAACGGCTGTAATTCAAAGCTCAGGCGCTACTACGGTTATTGTAGTAGGACTTGTAAACTCGGGAATACTTCCTCTGTCCGCCGCTGTGGGAATTATAATGGGTGCAAATATTGGTACTACCATTACGGGACAGATACTCCGTCTGGGAGACCTTGAGAGCAACGATTCTCTGGGTTCGTTTATGCAGTTTCTTACTCCTGATTATCTTGCACCAATGCTTGCTGTGGCAGGAATAGTAATTATTCTTATTTCTAAAAAAGATACTATCCGTGCAATCGGAGATATTGGCATGGGTCTTGGCGTACTTTTTACCGGTATGCTCTCACTTACAGCTGCCGTTAAACCTCTTTCTGAGTTGGAAGCGTTCAGAAGTGCATTTGCAAGCCTTGAAAATCCTGTGCTGGGTATTCTTGTAGGCGCAGTTGTTACCGCTCTTCTGCAAAGTTCCTCAGCCTCTGTGGGTATATTACAGGCAGTATCGGCAACCGGCGTTTTAAAATTTGCGGCAGCTTTTCCGATAATTATGGGACAAAATATCGGTACATGCTCAACATCGGTCATATCAAGTATCGGAGCAAGCAAAAATGCCAAAAGAGCTGCTATGGTTCATTTGTATTTCAACCTTATCGGAACGTTTTTATTCCTTATCGCCGTGTATATTTTAAAGGCATTTGACCTTATTCCTATGTGGAACGACACTATGAGCATGGGTTCTATTGCCAATTTCCATACTCTGTTCAATGTTATTGTTACCGTAGTATTTATACCATTTCATAAGCTTCTTGAAAAGCTTGCCGTCTGGACAATCCGCTCAAAGGCAGAAGAAGATGAAGACGATATGGTATCAGATTCAGCTGAAACAATGCTCGATTCACGTTTTCTCAAATCCCCTTCTCTGGCAATCCAGTATGCAAACAATGCCGCATCATATATGGGTAAGCTTGCAAGGGAAAATTTTAAAATGAGCTGCGAACTTCACAGTGAATTTGACCCTAAACGTGTTGAACGTATCAAAGAATACGAAAATATTATAGACCGTATCGAGGACAGGCTTAATTCTTATCTTGTATCTATTACAGATTGTGAATTGAATGTTTCAGAAAGTAAATCGGTCACTTCCCTGCTGCATATTATTACCGACCTGGAACGAATCGGAGATTATTCCGTAAATATAATGCAGTATGCGGAAAATATGAATGAAGCCAATAAAAAATTGTCGGAAGTCGCCGTTTCTGAATTAAAGGTCATTTCAAGCGCTGCACTGGAAATCATAGATATGGCTATAACCTCCGTTGAATATGACGACCTTAAAACTGTCAGAAAAATAGAGCCTCTTGAAGAAACTATAGATTATCTTGAAAACTTACTCAAAAACAAACATATAGATCGTCTTAAATCAGGTAAATGCGTTATTGACAGCGGTATATACTTTCTTGATATGCTTTCTGATATGGAACGTATAGCGGATCATTGTTCAAATGTTGCAGTACACGTTTTAAGCCGCAATTATTACAATAAAAAAGCATCTGTAAATCATCATGAATATATCGATACCGTTCATAAAGGCGGTTCAAAAGAGTATATCGAAGCCTTTGAAGAATTTAAGCAAAAGTATAAGCTGTCAGCAACAGCTACAGAATAAAATAAACGCTGCACAAATATGCCATATTGCCTAAAAAATAGTATTTAAATAAAAAATCATAATTTCTCATAAACCCAGCTGACATATCAGAATTTAAATATTGACAAATCCGATTTTTTAATGTATACTTTTTATAGGTAATACTACACACTTATTTGATGCAGGAGGAAAAATCGTGAAAAAAATAATCTTAACCGGCGACCGTCCCACAGGCAGACTTCATGTAGGACATTATGTCGGTTCACTTAAAAGAAGAGTAGAGCTGCAAAATTCAGGAGAATTTGATGAAATAAACATAATGATCGCTGACGCTCAGGCGCTTACCGATAATGCAGATAATCCCGAAAAGGTTCGTCAGAATATTATTGAAGTTGCTCTGGATTATATGTCATGCGGACTTGACCCGGAAAAATCGACTCTTTTTATACAGTCCCAAATACCGGAACTTTGCGAACTTTCGTTTTACTATATGAATCTTGTTACAGTATCAAGGCTTCAGAGAAATCCTACAGTTAAAACAGAAATTAAAATGCGTAATTTTGAAGCAAGCATTCCTGTCGGCTTTTTTACCTATCCTATAAGCCAGGCGTCAGATATTACAGCATTTAAAGCTACTACAGTACCTGTTGGCGAAGACCAGATGCCTATGATAGAACAGACACGAGAGATCGTTCACAAATTTAACAGCGTTTACGGGGAGACCCTTGTGGAACCGGATATTTTGCTGCCCGATAATAAGGCTTGTTTAAGACTGCCGGGTACTGACGGAAAAGCAAAAATGAGCAAATCTCTGGGGAACTGTATCTATCTTTCAGATGACCCAGAGGTTATCAAAAAGAAAATCATGAGCATGTATACCGACCCTGACCATGTAAAGGTAAGCGATCCGGGAAAAATCGAGGGAAATACAGTTTTTACATATCTTGACGCTTTCTGCAAACCAGAGCAATTTGAAAAATATCTGCCGGATTATGCAAATCTTGACGAACTGAAAGACCACTATAAGCGTGGGGGACTGGGCGATGTAAAAGTAAAAAAATTCCTGAACAGCGTTCTTGAAGAAGAGCTTGAACCCATAAGAAAAAAGCGCAAAGAGCTTGAAAAGGATATTCCGTATATTTATGAAGTACTGAAAAAAGGCAGTGAAACCGCAAGACAAAGGGCTGCACATACTCTCTTGGAAGTAAAAAATGCTATGAAAATAAATTATTTTGATGATGAAGAACTTATTAAATCTCAGTCTGAGAAATATAAT
>CAMWXM010000127.1 GCA_947178195.1 uncultured Ruminococcus sp. | reverse complement strand
TTTCCGTTACTTTTGAAAATCACTCCTTCATTTTTAAGAAGTTCTGCCTGCTCTACCCAATTTGGAGCTGTTCGTCCTGCATGATTTACTACACGGTGGCATGAGTAATTGCCGTAGCATTCGGACATACTCAGGACTTTTCCGACAAGTCTGGAATTTTTATCTCTGCCGATAAGCCGTGCAATTTGTCCATATGTGGCAACTTTTCCCATCGGTATTTCCTCAATGACCGCAAGTATCTCATAAATCAAGTTTTCTTTAATCATATTATTATGCTCCTGTAATTTGATTTATAAAAATTATATCATATCATTCAAAAAAATGCAACGTTTGACATTGTAGTTTGAAAAAATAAAAACTGGGCAGAGCAGCTAAGCTCCGCCCATATTTTAGAAAAGTCCTGCTATTTTGTTCGTACTGTCACGCATAAGGTCAAGTGAGGAGTGACAATACAAATCCATGGTTATCTGTACAGTAGCATGACCTAAAATATCGCTGAGAGCCTTGACGTTTACACCGTTTTCAATAGCTCTTGTAGCGAAAGTGTGACGTAAAGCGTGAAAATTAGCGTGTTCTATTTCAGCTGCTACAAGGAGATAATTCAGTGCATCACGCATTGTATGTGGTTCAACACAAGTACCAAACGGCATTGAAAATACGAATCCGTTGGGCATGACAGGAACCCCAAGCGTTGTATATTCCTGTTGCTGCTGTGCTTTATGTTCAAGAAGTTTAGTCCAGATGTTCTGTGGAACTGGAATCTCTCTGAATCCCTTTGGAGTTTTTACATTGCCTTCAATCAGAGTGGTAGAGCAGGTGTTTTCGTCGTCTTCGTCAATTTCTTCAAGCTCATTAAGATTTTTCTTTATACGTTGAAGAGTGCGGCTGATTTTAATAGTACACTTGTTAAAATTCACATCAGTCCAGCGTAATGCACAGAGTTCACCGATACGCAAGCCTGTTGCAAGGTCAAAGAGAATTGCAAATCCAAGTCTGTGAGTATGAATAACACTTGTAAGCCTCATCTGTTCATCAAGGGATAGAACACGCATTTCTTTTTTCTCCTGACGTGGAATTACTGTTCCATGAGTTGGATTATTTATGATTATTCCATTAAGACAAGCTTGTTCCATTGCCTGATGGAGCATATTGTGGAGGTTTCTGATTGTCTTTGCAGACAGACCGCCTTTGCCGTCAGTCCTGCCATTTGCAAACTTTTGGTTATAGAAATTTTGAATCACAGCAGGAGTAATCTGCTGTATCGGAATATCGCCTAATATCGGGATAATGTGATTGTAAACATATCCCTCGTAGCTTATGTAAGTTGATGGTCTGATACTTACGGAAACATAGTTCTGAAGCCACTGAATTAGCCAGTCTTTAAGCAGAAGTCTGTTCGGAGTAACGTAGGAACCAGTCTGCTTGTTGTGAAGCACAGCGTTGAGTTTTTCAGCGACTTCCTTGCGTGTTTTGCCGTAGACGGAACGCTGAATTTGTCTGCCGTTATCATCACGACCATCGGAATAACGTCCCTCCCATGTACCATTGGAACGCCTTCTGATAGAGCCTTCGTTGTTTCCTTTTTTCATTTGTAAATCACCTCGTTAGTGTTGTTGAGCCAGTTCAGAAAATTATCACGTGTTACACGTAACTGTTTGCCAAGTTTCAGAACCGGAAATCCCTTTGAGTTCATAAGATTGTAACCGGATGTCAGAGAGATATTGAGATAACCTGCAATATCTTTAGCCGTCATTGTGAGCGGAAGCTCGTCATTTGAATTAAACTTTGGTAAATTCATAAAAAAATACCGCCTTTCATATATTTTTTATTTATATGTTAGGCAGTATTATTTTTTTATTTTCAGGATATATTGTTTAATTACATTTACTACACTTCAAGAAGAAAATCGGAATAATCATCTTCGCATTTAATCGTTTTTAAAGTATAGTAAAGTAAGTCATAATCCATAAGCATTTCCTCAATTTCATCGACAGTATATCCGTAGTCAAGAAGCATGATGACATCATCTTCATCGACACCAAAACTGTTACAAATATCAAGAAGCAGCTGTTCGTGCTGAGTGTAATAATCATCCTCGAAATCATCATAGCATCTCAGCAATGTAGCATATCTAAAATCCTCTTTTTTTTCAAATTCAGAACAGCTTAGCAAGCCATTTGAATCTATCCTTAGAATATCTCCATTAGCTGTATCAATTTTATTGAAATCAAATTTGTTTATGCCGATTTTCTTTAAAGCGGTTTTCATAATTGATTCAGTTGAAGCGTATACATAAAGTCCCAAAGCTTCAAAATGCAGAAGGTACATAGGATTACTGCCCTTGATTATGTAAAGTGAATTATCCTCGTCAAGAACAGTGAAAGTAAAGTTGCCACGAACAGCTTCAGCCATATTTTTCAGACTATTAAAATCAAGCCTTTTCTGCTGTTCGATAAGCTGTACTGCAACATAGCTGTCGGTTTCGATATGGGTATCGGGAAGCTTTTTATCTTTTTTCAGTTCTGCATCATTGTACAATACTCCGTTATGTGCAAAAGCAAACTCTTTATCTGCATGACCATAAAATGGATGATTATTAAAGTTGAATTTCTGGTTTCCTTGAGTAGTAAGTCTGGTATGTCCAATAACAGCTTTTGTATTTTCGGGAACATTGAAACGGATTTTATGAGCAGGCTTAGGTCTTTTGTAGATAGTGATTCTGCTGTCCTTAACATAGGAAATTCCGCTTGCATCTGTACCACGTTCCTCGGCAGCATTAGCAAGTGATTGCGTAAGTTTCTTTAAGATTTTGTGGGGTACAATTCCCTTATAATCTAACCAACCAAATAATGCACACATATTAAAATTCCTCCTCTGTCGTAATTTCTTCATTAATGTATAAGCAACGTTCTTTTAAGTACTGAATCAATTCAAGTTCTGTAATTTTCATTACGAAATCAGACCATGAAAGTGATTTCATTTGTTCATCAGACATTAAAAAAGCCGCATCACAGATGTGATTTACCATCTGTAATGCGGCTGCAAGCGTATTATATTTTAAAGTGCCTCTGAACATTCTAAATTCTATGGTATGATAATTGCGTAGATTCACGGCTGCATATCTGCCTTTGTCGCCTTTCTTTGCCTTGTCAAGTATTGCTTTCGGGTCATTCTCATAACCGTAACGAGCTGCCCAGCGATTCATTGTATATTCTGAACGCCTGGAAAACTTTAGTAATTCATTCCAGTGATGTTCAACAAAATACAGAATGCGGCTAATGACATCTTCCTGCTCATCTAACGTTTTTCCTAAAGAATCACGATTAACATGGATATGTAATCCACAGGTTGAAGTCTGATGGCTTCTATATCCTAATCGGATACATTCATGCATAATGTCTTCCCAACAAAATTCATTCATATGGTAACCCAAGGTCATAGGGTGGGTTACTATTTCCATGCCGTCATTAAGTGAACCATCTGACTTAATGTAGATGTGTTCAGCAGAGTGATTGCCGATTTCCAATATTTCATCAGCCTTATCGCTTTCTTTACCACCAATGTCAATTTCAAGCTCCACACCAAAATATCTTGAATCACTGCCATAGAAAATAGGCGTTGGCTTGTAATTGTAATCATTAATTGAATCGCCGCTGCGAACTTCATCATAGCATTCATGACAATAATATTCACCTCCAAATTCGTATGCGTTATCATAGTGAATTACGCAATTGCACTCATTGCAGCAAGTATAGTGATTTTCATAACAAGTGCGGCAAAGAGTTGTATATTCATCACCACAGGAATCTGAATCCCATATAGCAGCTCCGCAATGGTCACAAGTAGTGCAGTATCTTTCGAAGCACTCCTGACATATTGGTTCGCCGTCAATAGTTTCATAATCCTCTTCCTCAATTATTTCTCCACAGTGCATGCATATAATTTTTTCTTCCATTTTGATTTCCTCCATAAAATAAAATAGCCCTCTCGGAATTGACCGAGAGGGCTTTGTGTTTGCTTAATATTCTTCTGCTAAAAGCATTGTTGAGTATGTGTCACTGTCTATGATGTAGACTTTTGCTGTAATTGGATTTGGAACTGTTAAAATATATTCATGCTTGAATTCAGGTTGCTCCTGCTCATGAATTATTTTTTGCTTTCCATTAACACACAAAAGCCGAAAGATTTGTAAATAATCCTTTGGCTCAGGAATAGTATTAATACAGCTCCACATAAAAAGCTGGAGTTCAATCGGTATTTCCGACTGAACTCCTCGTGTAAGATAACGTTGATTGTTAAACATATTTTCCTCCTTGATGATTTGCTTTGCTCCTATGTTCCGCCCGAAGGCAGTTACCTATGCGGTCACACCATTTTCGTAAAATCAGTACCTGGCATAGATTCACATATATTATATATAATTGAAATATTTAAGGCTTACTTGAAATGAGATTGGCAGTATGGTATAATTTAATCAATATAAAATAATAAGAGGTGATGATTTCTTGTGGAAGTTGTGAATATAAACAAGAACAATGAAGAAATAAATAAATTGTTCAGAAAGGGAACAGCGGAAGAACGTGCTATTGCTGAAGGTCAATTACATGGAACTAAACCAGAAAAAAATACTACGAATTATGATACTTTAGAACAAGTACAGAATGATATATCCGCTTCAAATGAATGCTTCATGAAGTTAACAGAAGAAAATTGTAATACTATTCATGAATTCGTTTATGGAACTAAACCGACAGAAGATACTATAAATCATGGTACTTCGGAACAGGAGCAGAATAACGCCTCAAATGTAGATTATCAAGTTAATAATAATACATATGTTCAGTCGCAGAATACTGACCAACAGACGCAGCCAGCTGTAGTGCCTCAAAATGCTATCACTAAGGGAAATCAGAATGAAATTATGAACCCGGGATTTAATCATCGAGAAGAGCAAAAGGACAAGCATCGTCATCAATATAGTCCAATTGCTTATGACAATTCAATAGGCTGCGTAACATATGTGGTAAAAGTTCGTGTAAATGCGGACGACCGAATTGCAATGGATAAATACAATACACTTTCACGTGAATTTAGAAATGAACGCAAGGCAGATACAATTGATATAGCAAATATGTATATAAAATCTGCAAAGAATTATGATACGAAAATACAGATTGATATTAACTATATCAATGCAAATCATATAATACAAAACAAAATTGTATATATTAATAAGGAAGACTGCATCAATAATCATATTGTTGAAGCACTAAAAAAGAAAGGAATATGCTGTTTCAATACTGAATTTTCACAGAAGAAAATAAGTGAGTATCTGTATAAATTGATTCTTTCAAAAGCAGGAGAGGAAGTGTATGATTTGCCTGAATATAACGGATTTAACAGACTAAATGAAAAATACTGCTTTGTAACAAAGGAATACTGCGAGGAAAATAATTATCCCATAGTGACCGAAAAAACATTTGAAATGAATCTTGAAAATAATCTGAATTCTGAGATGGCAGAGCAGGCTTTCTTAATATTGGCAGGGAATCATAATTCAACGGAGCATTTTTTGCTGCTCAATATGATTCGTATTGCTGGATTATTGTCTAATCCTTTGTATTGGTGTGGTTATAAGTTTGACAGAATAATTTTCATCAGGGGTGAAAGTGAAAGAATTGCCAAATATCTTCAGATTTATGAAAGAGATTTTGAAATACTAAGACCATATTCCATTAATGTTAAGCCGGAAAAACTGAAAGAATATTTTGATAATGAGCAGGATAATGTTGTTATGCTTGAAGATAAATTGATAGATTCTGTTTATTTGAAAAAGAACGGAATTGAAGCAGTTGAATGTCTGGATAATATAATTTTTGAGCATAAGAACAGGGACTATACAGATTATAATTTCCTGACAGTAGTTTTTTCGGAAAGACTTGGTCAGCTTATGCCGAGTGAAAAGGCACTTGTTTTTAATTGCACTGATTTTAAACCAGATAATGAAAGTAAAAGAAAAGAGTTTTTTGCTCCACTATATTATCTGGATAAGCTTGTAGTTGCCAGAGTATGCAGTGATTTTAATGATTACAAAAGCTGCACATTACAGAATTATAAAAAATACTGCAACATTGCAGATGAATTAGAAGTCGATAGGAATATATTTGCATTACTTATGCTTGCATATCACGAAATATTGAGACAGTATAGAGGTATCAGTGAACTTGTATCAGAAGAGCAGATGTGCAATTATCTGGTAAAAATATTGAGGGAATCTGAAAGTACATATAACGGTGGAAGTATTGCGGATGAATTCAAAAGTAAGATGAATTATATGCTGATAAAGGGAGAACTGGAACTTGTGGAAAATTCAAGTCTTAACAACTGCTATGGTTCAACCGGTACAGTACCTGTTGTTTTTAATGACGATAGCTGGCTGTACATTACTTCTGATACTTTTGCACATATTGTTTCAAAAATAACGCTTGCCAATAATTCAAATGCCGTTCGTAAGGCATTACTTGAAAAAGGCTGGCTGAAGGTATCAGAAAATATGACATATAAGGCTACTCTTTATGATAATCAGTATAGTGGTAAGGTGAATGTAACTGCTGTCAGCTATAGTATTTTGTCAGATGAAGCGGCTGAGAAACAGTGTGGTGGCATGTTCAATTATACTCCATGTGTTGATGATGACAAAATTGAAAGAATCCTGATTGGAACAGATAAAAAGGGCAGAGGAATATATTGGAGTATAGGACATGATGAACTTGGCAACGGACATATGCTTGTGAACGGAATTTCAGGTACAGGAAAATCAACAGCAGTCAACTTGATAATCAAAGAGTTGTTCAGAAAAAATAAAAATATTGTATATGTGGATTTAAGTCGCAGTGCTACACCGGAACGTCTGGAGAAAAGTGGGATAGATAAAGAGTTTCAAGACAAAAATTTATTCAGAATGGATATAAACTCGATTCTTGAGAATCATTCAGAACTGGAAACTTCATTGAAACTTATGATGAAAGAACATAAGATTCTGTTGTTCGAGAAGAAAAAGTATGATAGCGACGTAGAAGAATTTCTGACATTGTTGTATGATAATATTACAGAAAAATCAACATTGAGTATATTCCTTGTTATTGATGAAGTACACGAACTTGATTACAAAAAGGGTGGTCCTCTTTATCATATAATGGAAAAGGGCAGAGGAAACGGTATCTCTCTTATTAGTATTTTTCAGGGACCTCATGAAACAAAGCCAAAACAGTATAGCATGATGAATCAGGCTGATATAAGATTGATTTTTAATTTAAGTGACCAATATGATGCTAAAAGTGTTGCAGAATCAAACGGACTAAAACCGCCTGGAAAATTTGTTGATAAGATAAGAAATCTGAAAAAGCGTCATTGTCTTGTTATAGGAAAGCTTGAAGATGATCGGAATGAACTTTCGAATAACAGATTTATTGAAGTAACAATACCTGATATTAGAAAATAAAAAAGAGATGCTTTCGAGCATCTCTTTTGGTGATTACATAAATAATAATAAAAATAGTTCCAGAAAACAAAAATAATATTGTTTGAAAATCCTACTTTGACTCTAAAATTAATATAAAACAAACTTTGATTTTAAAATTCTGGAACCATTTTTTGATTTGTAAAAAAATCCCCTGTGCCACTGCCGCACAGGGTGTCGTCAGAGGAGCAGGAAGCTGGACACGAGGAGTGAGATACAGAGGATATACACAGTGTCCCTCTGCATTCGGCTGAACCCGATGCTCCGCTTCTGAAGCTCTCCTCTTCGGATTCAGCCATATCTTCTATCTGGAATTAAATAAAATTTTCTGTCTCTTTCATTATGTCATATTTTTGATTAGGGGCAGATTTTTTATAGCTAAAACCTGCAAAACTTGCTTTACATATATGTTAGCAAATTTTAAAAG
>CAMWXM010000126.1 GCA_947178195.1 uncultured Ruminococcus sp. | reverse complement strand
ATATTGGAGGAAATTCATTTATGGAAATGGTTGTTGCTTTTTTTTTCAATAAACCCATTTATTTACTCAATGATATTCCCGAAAAGATGACATTTACTGAAGAAATTAAATCATTATATCCCGTTGTTGTACATTCTTTATCTGGTTTCATGAAAATAGTAAAATGAAAAATATAAGTTTTTAAACTTAATAAGGCTAACATAAAATAATCACAATGTTCAATTGTCATTATCTCTTTATGGTGAAGCTCTATGTTATGGAAACCGTCATATTTTATTTTTGGACAAACTTGTATTATAAAAATAATAGTGAATCCGAGCCATTTAGTCCAATAGAAGCTTTGTATTTAAAGGGAAAACATTTTTACTTTTCATCTATTTTATAGTAGCAAGACAGACTTTAACGGCTCGTAAATCCTTGATAAATCAAGGATTTACGAGCTTTCTTTTATGCTCCGCACTCTTATATAATTCTCTCGCACATCAGCAAATTTGCCATGAGCTTCATTGACACGTACTCAGACATCTTCCCAAGAATCTTGTACAGAGCGTCTGAATTAGGGCAACGCCGCACAAATAGAATTTGTGCGGCGTTGCTTTATTATTCCAAAATTATTTTTTTATGAAAATCGCAAATATATTCCCAGCTATAAGTCTGATAATTCAGGGAGTGGATAATAGCATTGTTAAAGGAAATCAACGACAGAGAAAGGCAGTTAACTATTTTCTTACACTGACGGTATTTATTATTTTTTATTTTCTTCCGTAAGTTCGACCCCAAAATATCTGCCATAAGTTTCATAATCGCTTCTTAAATAAACTGACACATCAAATACGCTGCCCTTAATTACCCTTACAAGCTTTGTTTGAAGGTACTGTTTCTGAAAATGTAGTCCTCTGAGAATTCCTTTTGACGAACAGGATTGATTATCCTGTACAAAATCCACATTTATTCCGGCTTCCTCCATATCATTGCGGTTATAAGTTTACATAAAATAACCTCTCTCGTCACCGTTCACAGCCGGAGTAATAATAAAAAGTCATTCTATTCCGCCAACATTTTTTCTGCTCTGATCTGTCCCATTAAATTTTAACCTCATTTAAATATCTATGCAGTGTGTCTTTCCCAAGCACGGATTGTGACTTCTGCACTGAAGCCATCTGCAAATCTTATTATAATGCACAAATCCATCTTGAAATGCGTTAGTATTCTGTACCATTTTTATGCGATCTGACGAAAAATTTATCTGTATATATTCAGTACAATCTTTCTGCAGTTATAAATCCGAACCGTTTGTTCTTATAATTTCATTATATCTGTAAGCCGAATCCTTCAAAATACGTTTCTGGGTATTATAATCAACATAAATAAGACCAAAACGATCCTTATAGCCGTATGTCCATTCAAAATTATCCATTAACGACCACTGGAAATAGCCTCTTACATCTGAACCCTCAAGAATTGACTTTTTCAGTCCTTTAAGATAACCGTTTATATAATCTATTCTTTCAGTATCATGAACCTTTCCGTCCTGTGAAATTTCATCAAGACATGATTTGCCATTTTCAGTAATATATATCGGCATTTTATATCTATCATAAAGGAATTTTGTACCCCAGTAAAGGCAATCAGGTGTTACAGGCCATTTATGGGGAGGATTTTTAAATCCTCCAGGGTCGCTTACGATCTCAGGCATACCGTCCGAAGAAGAAACCATATGTCCCCAATAAACGTTATGACCCAGGAAATCAATAGGCTGACTTATAAGAGTCATATCCGAATCTGTAATTTCAGGCATATATTTTTCGCACAAAGCAAATTCATTTTCAGGATATTTTCCAAATATTATAGGATCATTATACCATACAAGACTTCCCACAGACTTATATGGATCATCAAAGCTAAACATGGATCTTCTTGCAGCTTCAATATCCTCCGGAGTTTCATTCAACGGCATATTAAACTGACCACACGGTGCATATCCGATACTAAGAGACTGCTTGGCATATGTTCTTAGGGTAACTACCGCTGCACCGTGAGCCTTAAGAAGATTATGGGCAGCGTCAAGAAGTTCAGGCACTGTTAAATTTAATCCCGGAGCAAGTACTCCCTGCTGATAACCGTTTACCATAATAACCTGAGGTTCATTTATTGTCATAAAATATTTAACTCTATCAGAAAAATTTTCAGCAACGACCTTTGCATATTCACTGAACCATCTTACAATTTCAGGATTTCTCCATCCACCGAGCTTATCCAGCGCTAAAGGCAGATCCCAATGATAAAGGGTTATATAAGGCTCTATATCATTTTTTAAAAGCTCGTCTATAATATTATTATAGAATTCGATGCCCTTATCGTTAATTTTTCCGATTCCTTCCGGCAAAATTCTTGCCCAGCTCAAAGAAAAACGATAAGCCTTCAGTCCGATTTCCTTCATTAAAGCTATATCACTTTTCCAGCGATGATAATGGTCGCATGCAATGTTGCCGTTATCATTATTATCGATTTTATTGGGTATCTGACAAAATGTATCAAAAATATTAAGTCCCTTTCCGTCCTCAAAAGCGCCGCCTTCGATCTGATATGCAGCGGTTGCAGCTCCCCATATAAAATTTTTGCCAAAATCCAAATATATTCATCCTTTCTAATAAATTTAACCTTTTAAAGTATTGCTTAAAGAATTTTCATTTTCCAGAATATCTATCAATAAATCAAGTTTGTTAATTTTTTGATATAAAAGTTTTGCTGTTTGTTCATCAGGCTGTGAAAGATCAGGTACCATAACCGGCAAACACCCTGCATTATATGCTGAAATAATACCATTCGGAGAATCCTCAAGGGCAATGCACTTACAAGGCGGCAAAGAAAGCTCTTCGCATGCTTTTAAATAAATATCCGGCGCAGGTTTACCATTTTCAACCATTGCATTACACACAAACTTATCAAAATAATCAATGATTCCGACTTTTTCAAGGTAAATATCTGCTCTTTCTTTTTCAGTAGCAGTCGCCACAGCGATTTTATACTTATGTTTTTTAAGATACTCAAGCAGCTTATCCAATCCTGGCTTTTTTTCCACTCCATTTTCTTCGATAAACTGGTTCATAAGTTCGATCCGTCTTTTGCGTACTGATGTATAATCAAAATCACTGCCGAATATCCCCTGCAATTTTGGTGCGGCATATTTGCCTGCAAGACTCCTGATAGAAAGTACGTGTTCTGGCTTCATATCAAATCCATGTTCTTTGGCTGATTCTATCCAAAAGCGCATAAGAAGCTTTTCCGTGTCAAGCATCAGCCCATCCATATCAAAAATTATACCTTTTATCATCTCATTCTCCTTCAAATAACTACAGCGAAAAAAATTTTTCCATAAAGCAGAATACAATGAAACTAATTGCTGCACCTCCAAGCACAAGCAGTATTCTTTGATATGGCCGCTTTCCTAATTCCTGCTGTGTTTCCATTTCATCTAAAAGCTTTCCTTCTGTAAAGGCAACTATTTCCTTATAAGTGAAAATATTATTATCTTTTTTTATCCTTTCTACCTTAAATGCAAAATACATTGTTACCGCAAATAATATCCCATATGGAATTAAGGCATACCAATTAAACCATACTACAAGCGGAACAGCAGAGATCATTGTTAAAATCAAAAGCACAGCATAAATCCTTCCATATTTATTGAATTTCTTGATTTCAGTTTCTTTGATTTCTTTTTTCATAATTTCAACATCTCCTTTTATTAGTTGATCTAGAGATACGTTAAATAATGAACTTAACAGCAGTAAGCTATGAATGTCCGGATAACTTTTACCGGTTTCCCAATTAGAAATAGTTTGCCTGCTCACATAAACCTTTTCGGCTAATTCCTCCTGTGAGATTCCCATATTGCTGCGATATTTTTTTATTTGTGTGTTGACTTCCATTTTTCAGCTCCATTCCATTCATAAATGACTTTGTATCTCTTGTCAGCTAAAATTTTATCATTTATCAAGCATAAATTCAATCAAATGTATTTGACTTTAATCAAAATTCACCTGTAAAAAGTATTTGACATGCACTTTTTCCCTAATATTTCAAACAGAATATTCAGAAAGGGACGCTAAAAAATTGCGTCCCTGAAAAATTATTTCATTGCAGCCATTGACTGTTCGATTTTAGCCATTTTTTCTTCTGCCTTAGCAAGCTTTGATTTTTCAGCTTCAATAAGCTTTTCAGGAGCTTTTGCAAGGAATCCCTGATTATTAAGCTTACCGCTTAAAAAGTCTATATCCTTCTGAACTTTAGCTTTTTCTTTTTCAAGACGTGCAAGTTCCTTTTCCTTGTCAATTAGCTGGTCAAGAGGAATAAAAAATCTTGCACTATCTGTAACAGCAGTAACGGCGTCTTCTATCTTATATTCTCTTGCCACTTCGATTTCAGAAGCTGATGCAAGCTTTTCAAAGAAAATACCGCAGCTTTCAAACAATGAACCCAGCTCTGTTTCTATGAAAATCTTAGCCTTTACCGACGGAGGTACATTCATTTCCGTCCTTCTTGCTCTTACAGCCTTTATAGCGTCAATAATTTTTGTAAAATCCTCTTCTTCCTTATTATATGAATATTTTTCATTATATACTGGGAAAGATTCAAGCATTATCGAACCGCTTTCCTTTGTAAGCACCTGCCATATTTCCTCAGTAATATACGGCATAAACGGATGCAGAAGCTTTAGCATTCCCTGCATTACCCATACAAGCACTGCCTGAGCAGTTTCCATAGTTTCTCCGCCCTCGATAATTCTTGGTTTAGTAAGCTCTATATACCAATCGCAGTAAATATCCCAAATAAAATCATAAATTTTTGAAGCTGCTACTCCCAATTCAAATTTTTCAAGATTTTCGTTTACTTCCTTTGCAAGAGTATTGAATTTGCTTATTACCCATTTATCTTCAAGATTAAGATTTTCAGGAAGTCCCCTTATCTCAAAATTTTCAGGTAAATTCATCATAATAAATCTTGAAGCATTCCAAAGCTTGTTTGCAAAATTTCTTGCAGCCTTAACTTTATCGTCAGAATAACGCATGTCATTTCCTGGGGAATTGCCGTTTGCAAGCATAAACCTCAGAGCATCCGCACCGTATTTTTCAATGACTTCCAGAGGATCAATGCCGTTTCCGAGAGATTTGGACATTTTTCTGCCCTGCTCATCTCTTACAAGTCCATGTATCAGAACAGTATTAAATGGTACTTCTCCCATATGCTCAAGACCGCTGAACATCATTCTTACTACCCAGAAGAAAATTATGTCATAACCGGTAACAAGAGTATTTGTCGGATAAAAATATTTCAGATCCTCTGTTTTGTCAGGCCAGCCAAGGGTCGAGAAAGGCCATAAAGCCGACGAGAACCATGTATCCAGCGTGTCAGGATCCTGACGCATCTTCTTTCCACATTTCGGACATATCGCTTCATTTTCTTTTGTAACTACCATTTCACCGCATTCGTCACAGTAAAACGCCGGTATCTGATGTCCCCACCAGAGCTGCCTTGAAATGCACCAATCTTTGATATTTTCAAGCCAATGAAAATAAATCTTGTCAAATCTTTCGGGAACAAATTTCGTATCGCCTTTTTTTACCGCATCAATAGCAGGCTTTGCCAGCTCTTCCATTTTTACAAACCATTGCTTAGAAACCTTCGGCTCAACGGTGGTACCGCAACGATAGCAAGTACCTACATTGTGGCTGTAATCCTCGATTTCAACCAATGCGCCCTCGGCTTCAAGATCAGCAACAATAGCCTTTCTGGCTTCGTATCTGTCCATACCTGCATATTTAGGATAATCCTCAACAATTTTAGCGTCATCGGTCAGAACATTGATAACCTCCAGATTATGACGAAGTCCTACCTCAAAATCGTTAGGGTCATGAGCAGGAGTTATCTTAACAACGCCTGTACCAAATTCTATATCAACATAATCATCTGCAACTACAGGAATTTCCCTGTGAACTATAGGAAGTATCAGCGTTTTTCCCACTAAATGCTTATATCTTTCGTCCTCAGGATTTACCGCAACGGCTGTATCGCCTAAAAGGGTCTCAGGACGTGTTGTAGCAAGCTCTAAATACTCATCGCTGTCTTTTATCTTATATCTCAGATGCCAGAAATGACCTGCCTGATCCTCATATTCAACTTCAGCATCTGAAATAGAAGTAAGACAATGAGGACACCAGTTAATTATTCTTTCGCCTCTGTAAATGTCGCCCTTATTATAAAGATTTACAAAAACTTCCTTTACAGCCTTATTGCAACCCTCGTCCATTGTAAAACGCTCTCTTGACCAGTCGCAGGATGAACCAAGCTTTTTAAGCTGTTCGACGATTCTTCCGCCGTACTGTTTTTTCCATTCCCATGCACGTTTCATAAAGCCGTCACGTCCGATATCCTCTTTAGTAACGCCGTCTTTTTTCATAGCTTCAACGATTTTCGCTTCTGTAGCTATAGAAGCATGGTCTGTGCCGGGCAGCCATAATGCGCTGTAACCAGACATCCTCTTATACCGGATAAGAATATCCTGCAATGTCTCGTCAAGAGCATGTCCCATATGAAGCTGACCGGTAATATTCGGCGGCGGAATAACAATAGTATATGGCGTTTTATTGTGATCTATCTCCGCCTTAAAACATCCATTATCATTCCAGTACTTATAAATTCTGTCCTCAAAATCCTTTGGACTGTAGGATTTGGCAAGTTCTTTGCTCATCATAACATCTCCTATTATTTTTTTACAAAAACAGCCAAAGCAGAAAAATAAAAATACTGCTTCGGCTGATGACTTTCTTAAGGTATACCGCACAACATCAAAAGCCTATGAGAAACTCACGACTTTTCTGACAAAATATTCATTTTTTAAAAAAAGAATATCCATAAATTTACACCTTTCAATATAATAATATTATTATACTTTATTTTTTCCTATTTGTCAAGAATAAATCTCCAGGGTTTTGCCGCCCATTCTTCGCCGGCATAATCTATCCCCACACGCTTATCCGTTTTTATTTTAAATTTTTCTCCGTCATCGCAGATATAAATACGCCTGTTTCCCACAAAACTTTCGTTGTTAAAGCTTTTGTCTACCTGAAGCTTTTTTGTTAACCTTGCCGGACCTTCAAATCCTTCACAAGCTCTTATAAGCACACCCTGCGGCTGTTCCTTTTCACCGGTAATAACATTTATCAGCCAATGTATGCCATAGCACAGATACACATAAATAACTCCGCTTTCACGGTAAAGTATTTCAGTTCTGGGAGTTCTACCCTTAGAAGCGTGACAAGCCTTATCCTCTGTTCCTCTGTAAGCCTCCGTTTCGGTTATCCTAAGCCTTATTTCCTCTCCGGTATCAAGTATTCTTACAATAATTTTTCCAACTAAATCAGGAGCGACTTCAAGACAATCTCTATGAAAAAAATCTTCTCCAAGTCTCATTTCCTGATACTCCCTTCAAGCTTCTTATCCGGCGTTACATAAAGAGTTTTGTTATTTGAAAATATAACCATTCCCGGCTTTGCGCCGTTTGGCTTCTTTACAAATTTCACAAGACAATAGTCGACCGGCACCTGCGCTGAATCTTTAGCCTTGCTGTTTAATGCTGCAAGAACCGCAGCTTCTTCTATTACCTTTATCGGTACATCGCTCCCATTGGCCTCAATAATAACATGAGAACAGGGAATATTATGGGTATGAAGCCATATATCCGTTTTCGCAGCTGTTTTCAATGTAAGCTTATCATTCTGCTTGTTATTTCTTCCGATAAGTATTCTATAGCCTTCCGAGGAAATATACTCCATCGGCGGACTTGCCTTAGGTGGTTTTGATTTTAATCTTGAAGCCTTTAAATATCCCTGCTCCGCCAGTTCCAGCCGAAGCTCGTTTACTTCGTTTTCTGTCACAGCACGAGTAAGGGAATCAAACACGCTTTCAATATATTCCAGTTCCCTCTCCCCTATTTCAATTTGTTCCGCAAGCTTTTTTTCAGCCGTTACAGCCTTGCGGTATTCCGAGTAATATTTCTGCGCATTTTTTGAAGGAGTAAGACGA
>CAMWXM010000125.1 GCA_947178195.1 uncultured Ruminococcus sp. | reverse complement strand
ATACCATACTTTTCAATAAATTTCAATAATAATTTTACAAATTTCTGGTAATAAACATTAAAATCGACATAGCGGTCAAAGGAGCGGTTTCACAGCGCAGTATTCTTTCTCCAAGCCATATCTGTGAAATCCCGGCTTTTTTTGCAGCTTCAGCCTCTGTCTCGTCAAAACCACCCTCGCTGCCGATAAAAAGAGCAAAGCTTTTTTTATTTTCCGTATTTATTTCCGAAAATCTCACACCGCCTTCTTCGTAAAGCATAAGAGGGCAGTCATATCCGCTCATCTGACTTATAGCCTCTTCGGACGTAATAAGGGTGCCGACCTCCGGCACAATTCCTCTGCCGGATTGCTTTGCTGCCGCAAGGGCAATTTTATTAAGCCTTTCCTTCTTTTTTTCAAAATCATTTTTATCGGGTCTTGAAACGCATCGTCTGGTAAGAACCGGAACGATTTTTTTTACGCCAAGCTCGATGGACTTCTGGATTATAAGCTCCAGCTTATCCTGCTTCGGAACAGCCTGAAACAACGTTACATCTATGGTCGGTTCGGCTGAGCACAGCCGTTTGTCCAGTATTTTCAGATACACTTCATCAGCTGTAACGCTTTCAATTTCACAGAAATAATCAGTACTGCAGGAACAGACTGTAACATTTTCTCCTGGCTTCATTCTCAAAGACCGACCTATATGCTTTGCGTCCTCTCCGGTAATAACAGGACGGTTCAAATCTATATTTTCTAAAAAAAATCTCGGCATATTTCCCTCACATATAGTATTTACAGTAAATTTATAATATTTACAAGTAAATTATACTATATTTTTATCTGATTTTCAATAGATTTTTAAAATAAATATAAAAGTTTTATTGACAGCTTCAAAGATTTGTGCTATTGTTAATAGAGGAAGTGCCACACTATTTTAAATGCGGTATGTACTGAATAAGAAATCCGGCTGCCGGCTGCAATAAAAACAGACGGTATTGCTGCAGACAGAGGTAAAAATTATGAATATTAAAAAAATTTTATCATTGGTATTATGCGCATTGATACCGGTATGTATTTTATGCGGATGTGAGGATGACGGAGATATTGCTATGGAGGATCTGCCTTACGGCTCTACCATGCGGCAACTCAAAGATACGCCTATAACAATATGCGTTGACGGACGTTTTATTACAGACGAAGAAATGAGAATGGTCGCCGATTATTTTTATGCTGTTCAGACAAGAGATGTTGAACTGTTCAAGAAAACCCAGAACCCTGATTACGTATCCTATCTTGAAAAAAACAGCGACCAGAATCTTGAAGATTTTTTAACAAATATTTCTATGGAGGACGAAAACGCTCTTGGAGAAAATTTTGAATATTCCTATATTGAAGCTGTAGGCTGCGGCGGCAGGAACAGTGATTCGCAGATAAATGACATAATAGAGCTTATGAATACTATTTATGAAGAAAATGGCAGAGAGAAATCCTTTGATGATACTATAAAAGACGAAAAATTTTTAACTCTTAGTCTTACAGCGAATTCAGAGGGAAAAACATATAACCATGACGATTTAATCATTTATGTTTTTACATGCGAAGACGGAATTTATATTTTTGACTAAAAGGAGTGAAATATAATGAAAGATAATCAATATATAAAAAGCGCACAGCAAAAACTTATTGATTATTGCAGCAATATTACGAGAATATATCTGATAAGCGTAAAAGTCGATACAATGGGCGAGCTTAAAAGCTTTAAGCTTGGTCTGATTGTTGACAACAGTGTTAAAAGCACATCGGAATTGGCAGGACACCTTTATTTTTATGTGGATAGCGAGCTGCCATATGACCTTGTAATATATAAGGAAGAAGAATTTGAAAGCCTTAAAAATGAAATCGGTACATTTGCCTGGAAAATATATAATTCGGGGACGGTGCTTTATGGGTAGAGGTTATCGTGATACTGACAGCCGCAGATATTTCGACTGGCTTTATTATGCCAATCTTGATCTGCTGGCGGCAAAGACCCTGCTCGGCGATGAACGCTGCTATAATAGTGCAGCATTTCACTGCCAGCAATGTATAGAAAAGGGACTTAAAGGCTATCTCCTTTTCAAAAAGCATCATCTTTATGATGGTCATAACCTTACCTGGCTTTGTAAACAGGCTTCTCAAACCGATTATCATTTTGAAAAATGGCTTGAAAAAAGCACTCTTCTGAACCATTACTATATTGAAACAAGATACCCTGCCGATATGCCATTCGACATTGACACTGAAACGATAATGGAACTTATACAGTCCTCTTCGGAAATGCTCAGCTTTATTACCGAGATAATCCATTTCGATTTCAGAAGCTATCATAAAAGATAACAAATATAATACTAATTCCATATCACCCTGTAGAAAATCTTGACAGCTATAATTCTGTCACTCTGCGTCAATCAATCTTGCCATACGCCAGTATGCCTGCGTTTGATTTCCTTGATTGACAAAATTATTTCTGCCAATCTTTTCTATAGTTTGATATAAAATTAGTATAAGAACAGCGCTGCATAAAACTTTGTGCGGCGCTGTCTTGACAGAACAGGCTTTTTTTTATATAATTATTATAGTGACAGTTTCAAACAAAAAATCAAAAGAAACAAGGAGAACAACTATGAAAATAAAAAAAATACTTGCGGTAATTACAATAATTGTCGCAGCTTCGACAGGCTTTACAGCCTGTGATAAACAGGAAAGCTCGTCAACGGCGGATATTCTTGAAACCAAGCCGGCTACAGAGCCGACGGTGGAAAATATAGAAACAATGGAAAACGGAACAATACGTTTTTTGTCGGATTACGATCTTAACCCTTCAAACGGCAGCAGAAGTATTGCGCTGACCCTTTTTGAGGACGTTTACGGTGGAAAGATAGAATGGGTGCCGACTACTCGCAAAACCATGTATGAGGATCTTTCAAAGGCTGTTTTAGGCGGCGAAAAAATAGACATGTTCCCATATATGGACAATGCACTACCTTATGGCGTTTCCAAGGATTATTTTGAACCTATGGACGATTATCTGGATATGAGCGAAGATATGTGGTCGGATATTAAGGGACTTGCCGACAAAATGGCATACGGCGGAAAGCACTATGCCGTGCCGACGGGTATTAACGATACGGCAGTTCTTATTTACAGCAGAAAAGCTGTTAAGGATGCCGGCTTTGACGACCCTTATAAGCTTTATACCGAAGGTAAATGGGATTGGGATACTTTTATAAAAATGATGAAAGAATTTGACGGTACAGGCTGTGCAGGTGCTATCGGTCAGGGTATTATCCAGTCTACCGGACAACCCTTTGTAAATTATGCTTCAAATGCGTTTACAAGCAATCTTGATAACGAAGACATAAAAAAAGCCGGAAAGATCGTTGAACAGATAAGCGGAGTTATGTATGCCGACGAGTGGTATGACACCCTTGATGACGATATTCTTTTCCTGGGAGCAGGCTCATGGGCGATACCTCAGTCCAACGCAGCTAATAAGGACGGAGATGTTTTCTTTGTGCCGTTTCCATCTGCTGACGGAAGTGGAAAAAGCATTACCGCCGATATTAATTCAAAGCTGTTAGTTAAAGGCTCGGAAAACGCAGAGGCTGTTGCAACTTATCTTAAATGTGAAAGAATTGCGGCAACTGAGGAAAAGTATGTAAAGGCTCAGAAAGATGCGGCAATAAAAAACGGTTTTACTGAAGAGCAGTATAATTTTCTTGAGGAAATAAAAAATCCCAATAATGTCGTTTTTGATTTTTCATATGGCATGAGCGAAAAGGTATCAAATAATATAGTGGATTATGAGAAAAGAGGAGCGGCAAATAATATAAACGACGCAATTTTAAAAGGATATGCAGACGCTCCTGATTCATGGCAGGAAATTTTAGATAATTCAAAAAAAGTAATTGAAAGCGAATTGTCCGAATATAAATAATACAAGAAAGCGCCGTACAAAGATCTTATCATGGCGGCTTTGTGCGGCGTTATTAAATGACATTAAGGGGGAACATAATGCGAGTAGAAATTAAAGGCAGTCCAATGCCGGTAGCCATCTGTCATCTTGCCGACGGAGAGTCGATAAAAACCGAAAAAGGAGCAATGAGCTGGATGTCGCCCAATCTTGACATGACAACTACAGGCGGCGGAATAGGGAACATGATGTCAAGGGCATTTTCGGGAGAATCTATGTTTCAGAATATTTATACTGCTAAGAACGGCGAAGGTATGATAGCTATGGCGTCAAGCTTTCCGGGAGAAATTTTAGAGCTGGACGTTTCACAGGGGGATATTATCGCTCAGAAAAGAGCCTTTCTTGCCTGTGAATCAACTGTTGAGATGAGTATTTTCTTTCAGAAAAAGCTCGGAACAGGCTTCTTCGGCGGCGAAGGGTTTATTATGCAGAAATTTTCCGGAAGAGGTAAGGTGCTTCTGGAAATTGATGGAAGTATTGTAACATATCAGCTTAAACCGGAGCAGACCATAATGATAGATACCGGAAATCTTGCTATGATGGAATCTACCTGTTCTATAGATATCGAAAGAGTCAAGGGCGCTAAAAATATGTTTTTCGGCGGAGAAGGCTTTTTTAATACTAAAATTACCGGTCCGGGAAAAATCTGGCTTCAGACAATGCCGGCTAATACTATGGCTCAGGCGATTTCTCCGTTTCTGACAACGGCTAAATAATTGACAATACCACACAAATAACCAATAAAGGCAGCATCCACATGATTTTTGTGTGGTGCTGCCTTTATTTTAAACTTTTTCTGCTTTTTTCAATGCAATGGCAAGAGGCAATATAAGTATTCCACAGAAAAAATTACTCACTCCATGAATACAGTCATATGGAAATCCAGCCGCTATCCATGCGAAGGTTTGTTTTAGATCCAATCCAAAAAACAATGCCTGAACAGGAGAATAAAGAGTCCCGAATAAAAAGCCATGCAAAGAGCATACTAACATATAAGCCACAGGCGCAATTTTTTTCGGCATATTTTTCGGCAGCAGCATTGTTCCTGCCCACAATATGGTCCAGACATATAGATATGGTATCCACCATGTTGAAAATCCGCCGAAAAGCCCCTGCAAAAAAACAAAGGTATAAATAGCATAAAGAGCCTTTTTTCTGTAGACAATAGTTATGGCAATGGTAAAAACTCCTACTAAATGCACATTGGGAATCCCCTCCATAACCACCTTTGAAACATACATTATCGCCCCCAGCATAGCGAAAACAGCCATTTCACGAACGGTTATTTTCATCCCTTTTCAGCCCTGAAAGCGTATGCTTCACCGTCTTTTATATCTGTCAGATCAACTCCTGTCTGAGCATATTCTCCGTTTACATAAAATGCCCAGTAATAGCCGTCATTATCAAAATCAAGAGTGATGCCGTTTACTGTTTTAACATATAAACCATATTCAGAGTTATCTCCGGCTATAATGTCCAGTTCAAGCAGCGCTTCTCCTACCGTTGTCTTATCGGTGTGAACGTCAAACTGAGTTTCATTTTCCTCTGTGTCAGTTACGGTAAAATCAAAAGTTGTTTTACCTTTGCCCACAGACTGCACATTGCTTTGCGATGATGAGGATTGCTCTGAGCTTTCACTGCTTTTTTTGTCGTTGTCACAGCCTGTTACAGATAACGCCATAGTCGCAATAAGCGCTGCACACAGAAATCCGGACAAAATTTTTTTTAATGCTTTTGTTGTTTTCATAAGCGTACTCCTTTTAAATTTTTATTTTCCCCTGCCGGCGCTCGCAACAGAATAAACAATAGGATTTTGCCGTCTCAGATATTTCGACTTAACGCTGTTTTTTCGCCTTCTCGGAAATTCCAATGACATGTCCTCTTAATTGCGACAGCTTAAGAGCAAGAAAAAACATTTTTGCGTATCACGGCGACGGGCTCGTACCGGATTTTCACCGGTTTCCCTGAATCGACAAATATATTTTATCATAAATTTTATAAAAAATCAAGCTTTGGAGTTATAACAACATGATCTGACTTTTAAAATCTAATTTACCAAATTTTTTTAAAAAATTCATAATTCTGAAACAATTTGATTATCTCAATCGTTTATTTAAGTGAAGGCAGTATTGTACAAGCTTCAAGTAATTTGCTCAAAACACTTTGATCGATGCGGAGGGGGTGAACGCATGGAAAAAACTCATATGGAGGAAATATACGAAAAATACAGCGACACTGTTTTTCATACTGCTTTTGCATGCGTTAAGCATGTGGCGGAAGCGGAGGATATAACGTCAGAAGTGTTTATAAAATATTTTACATGCGGAAAAAAGTTCGATGATGAAAACCATGAAAAAGCATGGCTTCTTCGGGTAACTATAAATAAATGCAAGGATCTGTTCCGGTCATTTAGCTTTAAAAATCGTGTGTCTATAGAAGAATATCAACCTTATTGCGTTATTCAGGACGAATCTTATGTATTGGAAGCAGTAATGAATCTGCCAAAAAAATATAGAATACCGATACATTTGTTTTATTTTGAAGGTTATACTACCGAGGAAATAGGGAAAATAACTAAAACTAACGGAAGAACAGTGCGGACAAGACTTTCAAGAGCAAGAGCTTTGCTGAAAAAATCACTGGGAGAGGAGTTTTACATATGAATATGAACGATTATAAAAATGCCGTCAAACGTATGCATATGAAATCCGATTTAAAGACAGAGATAATTGAAACGAGTGTTGAAAAAAATAGTAATAAATTCGGCAGGTTCAGCGAAAGGGCGATTTCTATAGCTGTTTCGGCAGCCATATGCTTATCCACATTTACAGTAATTATTGGAGTTGCAACAGTTTTTAAGGACGTAAACAAGCTGAAACCCGGTAACACCAGCTTTATGCCGGGCACTTCCTTTAATGAAAATTCCGAACCGACATCTGATGATATATCCAATAGAAACATAGCCCAAAAAACCGCCGTATTAAAAACCTGGGATCCAGATTATCTCTATTCCATTTTTGGCATTAACGAATATTACGATTATACTCTGGACTATGGAGATGGACATATTACCTTCAAAAATTCTGACGATAATATTTACAATTATATTGATATTGTAGCGCCTTTGAGAAGTACCCATGTACAAACAGATGTACTGACAACAGATGAAATAAAGCAACTGGAAAATAACGAAATATATAGTCTTAACAAAAATGATAGCATTCAAAAGGCTAATGATATTATAAATAAACTGAATATATCTGCAGAAGTAAAAAAAGTCTATGCATTGGATGTCGATACCCTTATAAAACTTGATACTACCAGATCTGACAGCGGCGTAAGAGTCAACGATGGCAATGAACTGCCAGAATGGACAACATCTCAAGAAGCATACCTTATAACATACGATGTATCATACGATTCGCTGCAGATGAGAGAAGCTTATTCATGTTGCGTAATTATAGACAGAAGCGGTCTTGCTTATTTAGATGTTTGCGATATTTTTGACGTACAGGACGATGTGATGGTTAATATTTGTCCCGCTGATAAAGCAGCAGCCTCAATATCTTTTTTCTGGAGCAAATTCATGGGATATGAACCTTATATTGATGATATAAATAAAAACTGTCGGCTTGTGTATGTTGTCCAGCTAAACGAAAAGAATTTAAATAGCAGCAATGATTTAAGCAACAACGAAGATACAAACGATGAAGATATTGAATACATCTTAACGCCTTATTGGGAATTTACTTCGGAAAACTTTTCAAGTTGGTTTGATAATTTGGATATTGGCTACTTAGATTATTATTATAGAGATACTTTGATAGTTGATGCAGTAACAGGTGAATTTGACCCGGATATGAATTTTGGATAAAATTAATGATTCTGCAAATTTAAAACTTTGATTCCAATAAGCAGACGGATTGTGATAGTAATGCTGGAATTCATCTCTACAACTAAATCAAAATATATTCGCCGCCTAAAAAATAGGCGGCGAATATTCATATGCAGTTATAAAATAAAAAATCAGGCTTACATAAAATAAACCTGATTTCCTTGGCGATACTGCCTTATTGGTGCACCATCGGGGGCTCGAACCCAGGACCCACTGATTAAGAGTCAGTTGCTCTACCAACTGAGCTAATGGTGCATCTGGCTCCTCCAACTGGGCTCGAACCAGTGACATCATGATTAACAGTCATGCGCTC
>CAMWXM010000124.1 GCA_947178195.1 uncultured Ruminococcus sp. | reverse complement strand
AGGTAGCAGAGATATTGAAAACAGCTCCTCCACAGCTTGCAGAGGTGCTTATTTTACGTCAGCAGCTTGCAAAATCTTCCGTCAAAAAATATCAAGCCATGCAGGATACTGCTTGTGAAGACATACGGGCAAGAGGAATGTTTCAGTTCTATGGTGCAAATCGTTCCGGACGCTGGGCAGGAAGAAAGATTCAGCTTCAAAACCTTCCTCAGAATCATATATCCGATTTGGAACAGGCAAGAAGTCTTGTAAAATCGGGAAATTATGAAGCGCTTGATATGCTGTATGAGAATATTCCGGATACTCTATCACAACTGATACGTACTGCATTTGTCCCCAGAAACGGCATGAAGTTTATTGTGGCTGATTTTTCGGCGATTGAAGCAAGAGTACTTGCGTGGATCGCTGGAGAGCAGTGGGTGCTGGATGTATTTGAAAAAGGTGGCGATATTTATTGTGCAACTGCTGCCCGTATGTTCCATTGCCATGTAGAGAAACATGGCGAAAATGCGGACTTACGGCAGAAAGGCAAACAGGCAACACTGTCCTGCGGATATGGTGGATCTGTTGGCGCATTGAAGGCAATGGGTGCTTTGGAAGCAGGTATGACAGAGAACGAGTTACAGCCATTAGTAGACAGCTGGCGTGAGGCTAATCCTAACATAGTACGTCTTTGGTGGGCTGTAGACAAAAACGTAAAGGAATGCATAAAAAAGCGGATACCAACAGAAACACACGGCTTAGAATTTACATACGAAAGCGGATTTTTATTTATACGACTTCCTTCCAGCAGACGTCTTGCTTATGTAAAACCAAGAATCGGAGTAAATAAATTTGGAGGAGAATCCGTTACCTATGAGGGCATCGGAAAAAATAAGAAATGGTGCAGACTTGAAAGCTACGGTCCGAAGTTTGTGGAAAATATCATTCAAGGAATCGCCCGTGATTTGCTTATGCATTCCATACAAACCTTGAGAAATTGCTTTATAGTTGCTCATGTACATGATGAAATCATCATTGAAGCCGATAAGCATATGTCTTTGGCTGCGGTTTGTGAGCAGATGGGCAGAACTCCGAAATGGGCAGAGGGCTTGATACTTCGTGCCGATGGCTATGAATGCGAATTTTATAAAAAAGACTGAGGTGATAGTTTGAATAAGTACAACAGAGAGGGTTATTCTGACCCGACAACTTTTGCGGCTCTTTCGCGTATCGAGCAGCAGGAAAAGAAGAAAAGGAAGCGTAAAAAGGCTCGTAAAGAACCGTCCTATCCTATAGTTTATATTTGCTCTCCGTACTCTGGTGATACTGAAAGGAACGTTGAAAATGCACGTAAATACAGCAGGTTTGCAGTTGAAAATCAATGTCTGCCAATAGCTCCGCATATCTATTTTACGCAGTTTATGAATGATGAACTTCCTGAAGAACGCAATATGGCGTTATCCATGAATCAGATATTACTGCGTAAATGTACGGAGCTTTGGGCGTTCGGCGATATTATCTCAAAGGGCATGAAAGCAGAGATAAGCTATGCAAAAAGAAAGCATATCAAAATTCGCTGGTTTACAGAGGAAATGGAGGAAAAGGCATGAGATTTACACTCTATACGGCAAACTGCCGCGAGAATGCAAAAAATGTAAATTATACAAATAGTATAATTATAACCGATGAAGAGAGTCTGAAAAGTGCTGTCGAATACGACCATGTTTCAGCAAAATTCAAGGGCGGTAAACGCAGCAATGATAATTTTGAAATGAGTGACTGCCTGATGCTTGACTGTGATAATGGACATTCAGAAGATTCTAAGGATTGGGTAATGCCCTTTGAGGTTGCTTTGACCTTTCCCGACGTTGAATTTGCCGTAGTTTACAGCCGAAATAACATGAAGGTCAAGGGTACAAAAGCGGCAAGACCAAAGTTTCATGCCTATTTCGGAGTACCGGAAACTCTGACAAATGAACAGCGTACAAAGCTGAAAAAAGATGTACTGGAGCAGTTTCCGTATTTTGACAAAAAGGCTCTTGACGATGCTCATTTTTTCTTTGGAGTAGAGAATCCGCAAGTAGAAATTTACAATGGCTCTATGACAATTTATGATTATCTGGAAAGTGATCCATTTGCAGAATGGGATGAGCAGACGGAACACATACAGGAGGGCTCACGAAACAGCACCATGAGCCATATTGCAGGTAAACTCATCAAACGCTATGGCAATACGGAGGCTGCATATAAGCTGTTTCTGAAAGCGGCGGAAAAGTGTACTCCCCCTTTGCCTGATGATGAGCTGAATGTGATATGGAACAGCGCGAAAAAGTTTGGCGCTAAGGTGTCGAAACAGGACGGATATATTTCTCCTGAATTATATGGTCAGATGTACAGCTTACGTCCGGAGGATTACTCTGATATTGGACAGGCAAAGGTGCTGGCAAGGGAGTATGCCGGAGAAATGGCATATACAGATGCAACGGAGTACCTCTGCTTTGACGGTACTCATTGGGTAGAATCAAGGCAAACTGCTGTCGGAAGATGCGAGGATTTCCTTGACCGACAGCTTGATGAAACAAGAACAGCGATAGAGTGTGCAAAGAAAATGCTGACAGATTCAGGTATTGACAAAGAACTGATCGCCATCGGCGGTAAATCTCTTGAAAAGGCGGTAACTCCCAAAAGTGAACACGCTTTTTCGGAATACAGAACGGCTCTTACATACCGTAATTTCGTTATGAAACGCCGTGATATGAAATATATTACCTCCGCTTTACAGGCGGCAAAGCCTATGCTTCTGAAAAACATATCTGAATTTGACAGTCAGGAATTTTTGCTGAATACGCCTGATTTTACAGTCGACCTTAAAGCCGGAACTCACAGAGAACACCGTGCAGAGGATTTGCTCACCAAAATGACATCCGTATCTCCGAATACTGAAAACGCTGAAATATGGGCAAATGCCGTTGAACAATTTTTCTGCGACGATGAAAAGCTGATAGACTATGTACAGCAAATAACCGGACTTTGTGCAATCGGCAAGGTCTACGTTGAATCGCTGATTATTGCTTACGGTGAGGGCAGCAACGGCAAATCAACCTTCTGGAATGCTGTTGCAAAGGTACTTGGAACATACTCAGGAGCAATGTCTGCCGATACTCTGACAATGGGCTGTAAGCGTAACGTCAAGCCTGAAATGGCAGAGCTTAAGGGAAAGCGGCTTGTTATAGCGGCAGAACTTGAAGAAGGTATGAGATTGAACACAAGCATAGTAAAACAGCTTTGCTCCACAGATGAAATAACGGCTGAGAAAAAATACAAAGACCCGTTTCGCTATACTCCTGCTCATACGCTTGTGCTGTATACGAACCATCTTCCGAGAGTAGGCGCTAACGATGACGGCACATGGAGGCGTTTGGTCGTTATTCCGTTCAATGCCAAGCTGGAGGGAAATTCAGACATCAAAAACTATGCCGATTACCTTGTTCAGAACGCAGGAGGAGCAATTCTGCAATGGATAATTGACGGTGCCAAAAAGGTCATTGAACATAATTTCAGGCTTGCCGTTCCGCAGTGCGTACAGGCGGCCATCAAGCAATATCGTGAAAATAACGACTGGTTGTCAAGCTTTCTTGAAGAGTGCTGCGAGGTCGATAAGACGTATACGCAGAAGTCGGGAGAGCTGTATCAGGAGTACAGGACCTACTGCGCAAGGAATGGAGAGTATACCAGAAGTACTACCGATTTTTATACCGGACTGGAAAATGCAGGGTATGAGAGGAGAAGAACAATGAAAGGACACTTTGTGTTCGGAATCCGCCTAAAATCGGAGTTTATAGAGGATTAAGAGGTGTATATATGACAGTCTATGACAGTTAATATATAAAACCCCCTTTAGGGCTGATTTTTGTTAAAAATTACTATATAAGAGGTTTTTAGAAACAACCGTCATAGACTGTCATATTTGAATAAATGTTTTAAGTAAAAAGAGGTTGAAATGAGAGAAAAGGAAATTGAAAAAAGGCTGGTTCAGGAGGTCAGGTCAAGAGGAGGTCTTTGTTGGAAGTTTACCAGTCCGGGGACTGATGGGGTGCCGGATAGGATCGTTTTGATGGAGAATCGGAAAATTGCCTTTGTAGAACTGAAAGCCCCCGGAAAGAAAATGCGTCCTTTGCAGGTACGTAGGAAATTACAGCTTGAGAAGTTAGGCTTTTCGGTTTACTGCATTGATAATCCTGATGATATTGTCCCCATGATTGATGAAATAAAAAGAGGTGATGCCGAATGAAGTTCATTCCACACGATTATCAGAAATATGCAATTGATTTTATTGAAACTCACGAAACTGCTGCTTTATTTCTTGATTGCGGCTTGGGAAAAACAGTGACAACGCTTACAGCGATTCAGAGTTTGATGTATGACAGATTTGATGTGAGCAAGGTATTGATTATAGCCCCTTTGCGAGTGGCAAAAAATACTTGGGGTGCTGAGATAGAGAAATGGGATCATCTGAAACATCTGACCTATTCCGTTGTTGTCGGAACAGCAGAGGAGCGTAAAACGTCATTGTGGAAAAAAGCTGATATTTATATTATCAACCGTGAAAATATTCAGTGGCTTGTGGAACAAGGTGACTTTGATTTTGATATGCTTGTTATTGATGAACTGTCATCTTTCAAATCAGGTCAGACAAAACGATTCAAGAGTCTTTTGAAAGTTCGTCCAAAGGTAAAGAGAATAGTTGGACTAACCGGAACGCCCAGCAGCAACGGACTTATGGATTTATGGGCAGAATTCAGACTGCTTGATTTTGGTGAACGTTTGGGACGATACATAACCCATTATCGAAATACGTTTTTTCTTCCAGATAAACGGAATCAGCAGATCGTGTTTTCATATAAGCCGAGAGAGGGAGCAGAGGAAGAAATATACAGCAGGATTTCTGATATTACCATTTCCATGAAAGCCCTTGACCATTTGCAGATGCCGGAATGTGTTGTGAATACCGTTGAGGTTTCTTTATCAGAATCAGAAAAGCAGAAATACGACCAGTTGAAAAAAGATATGGTTCTGTCTTTGGGAGATTCTGAAATTGACGCAGTTAATGCCGCAAGTTTGAGTAATAAGCTTTTGCAAATGGCAAACGGTGCGATTTACGATGAAAATAAAGCTGTTATTCCGATTCATGACAAAAAACTTGATGCCTTAGAGGATTTGATAGAAGCGGCAAACGGCAAGCCTGTTTTGGTGGCTTACTGGTTCAAGCATGACTTTGAAAGAATTTCTGAAAGACTTCATAAGCTGCATATTCCTTTTTCCGGTCTTGACAGTGATACCAGTATTCGTAGATGGAACAAAGGCGAGCTGCCTGTAGCATTGATACATCCTGCATCGGCAGGGCATGGACTGAATTTGCAATCCGGAGGCAGTACGCTTATTTGGTTTGGTTTAACGTGGAGCTTGGAGCTGTACGGTCAAACAAATGCAAGATTATGGCGGCAAGGTCAAAAATCTGATACGGTGGTTATACATCACATTGTGGCAAAAGGTACGATAGACGAACAGGTCATGAAAGCTTTGCAGTCTAAGGAAAAAATACAAAATGCTTTGATGGACGCTGTAAAGGCAGAATTGGAGGAATTATGAAAATAAATTTGTTTAACGATAATTTTCAGAACTACAAGAGATACGGGATACCCAAAGCACAACTTGTAATTGCTGACATTCCTTACAACATCGGCGGCAATTTCTACGGCAGTAATCCGATGTGGTATAAAGGCGGCGATAATAAAAATGGTGAAAGCAAGCTTGCAAAAAAGGCGGCGTTTAATTCTGACTACAGCTTCAACATTGCTGAATATTTTCACTTCTGTAACCGTCTGCTGAAAAAAGAACCTGTTAAGGGCGGTGCAAGGGGGAAAAGTTCTGATGCGCCATGTATGATAATTTTCTGTGCCTTTGAGCAGATACAGACGGTCATTACATACGCTGAAAAGTACGGATTCAAGCATTACATTCCGCTGATATTCTGTAAAAACTACAGTCCGCAGGTTTTAAAGGCTAATATGCGGATTTGTGGAGCAACAGAATATGCGTTGGTTCTTTATCGTGATAAGCTGCCTAAGTTCAGAAACGAGGGACGTATGGTACTTAACTGGTTTGAATGGAAAAAGGAAAACAAGAATGTTTACCCGAAAATCCATCCTACACAAAAGCCTGTAAGCGTACTTAAAAGGCTGATTGAGATCTTTACCGATGAGGGCGATGTTGTAATCGATCCTTGTGCCGGAAGCGGTTCAACTCTAAGAGCCTGTGCAGAACTTAACCGCAGCTGTTACGGTTTTGAGATCAATAAGAAGTTTTATAAAGAAGCTAATGAAAAAATGCTGGCTGATATTCAGCTGGGTTTGGAGGTACATACATGACGGCGAAAGAATATTTAGAGCAAGCAAGATTTCTTGATTTGCGTATTAATGCCAAACTGGAGGAAGTCGAGGGACTGAACGCTTTAGCAACAAAGGTAACATCTGTATACAGCGATATGCCGGGCAGTCCTAACAGGGATACGGCGAAAATGGCAAAAACTATTGAGAAAATTGTAGACTTGGAGAAGGAGATAAATCGGGACATTGAAGCCTTGGTAGACCTTAAGCGTGATATATCAAACGTAATCAAGCAGGTTCAAAATCAGGAATATCAATATATTTTAGAGCAGAAATATTTGCATTTTGCAAAATGGGAAGAAATAGCAGTCAAGATGAACTATGCCGTTCGTTGGATTTATAAAATGCATGGGACGGCATTGAAAAAAATTGAAGATATTTTGAAAGAGTTCACTAAAATTCATTGAAATTCACTATTGACTTATGATATACTTAAAATACCGAAAAAGGGAAACCCCGACTTTTTACGGTCGGGGTTTCGTGGTTATTCTTTTGGCTTATCCCTGCAAAGTTCATCCAGCGTAACGCCGAGCGCATCGGCAAGCTTGATGGCAGTATTGACGGAACACGTATCACGCCTGAGTACCTCTTCAACAGTTCGCTTTGGCAATTCAGCTAAATCTGCGAGTTGTTGGACTGTTAAGCCTTTTTCGTTGCGGAGTTGTTTTAAGTTCAATTAGATTCCTCCATTCAGCAGTAATCCGATGAGAGCAATCAAGAATGCAACAGAGCCGATTAACTTGACGCTTTCAAATAAAAGTTTGATTAAATCTTTTCTCATACTTGACAAGTTGAAATGTTTATGATATACTTACGGCAGGTGGTTGAGGGCTTTCGCCCCCAACTCTTACCGTTGGTCTTAAGTTAAGACCTTGATTAAGATAATTATCCAGCCGACAAGCGAAATTATCTCAATCGCGAGCTTATTGAGTTGTTGCACCAACTTGGTAAGCTCTTTTACTTGTTCAGTAATCCATTTCAACCTTTCCACCTCCTTTCCATGTTTATATTATACCACAAATTTTAGTGGTTGTCAAGTACTTTTTGAAAATTTTTATAAATTTTTTTAGCCCTAACCGAATTGGTCAGGGCTTTTCTTATGCCATAACGGAGGTGAATACTATGCCAAGGAAATCCAAAAGACCCTGCAGTCAACCCGGCTGTCCTAATCTTACAGAGGGAAAGTATTGTGAGGAACACAAAGGGCAGTATCCTGACAGACCATCGGCTGCTAAGCGCGGCTACGGCAGCAGGTGGCAAAGGGTAAGCCGGGCATACCTCCGAAAGAATCCACTGTGCGTGATGTGCAAGGCACAAGGCAGATACGTTGCAGCTACGGTCGTTGATCATATCATTCCCCATCGTGGTGATAAGGTTCTGTTCTGGAATGAAACAAACTGGCAGGCACTCTGCAAGCCGTGTCATGACCGAAAGACGTGGACAGAGGACAGTAATCCGGAGTATAAATATTAGGAATCACCGTAAAGGCAGCTACAAGGCAATATAAGGCACTTTATTTTTGAACGGCAACTTATACTAAAAACCTATTAAAATTGATTTAAGGAGGCGTTCTCGTTCGTCTGGTGGGGGTATATGAATCTCTGTGGACGAATCACGGAAAGACCGGCGCCCAACTCTGTGTACAAAAATCCGATTTCAAAGGGGGTATTAACCCGATAATTCGAGCTATCAGCCGGAACTCTCGCAGTTTCGGCTATTTTTATAGCTAAAGGCAGGTGAAAACAATGGCAAAAGACGGTACGCAAAGAGGCGGTGCAAGGG
>CAMWXM010000123.1 GCA_947178195.1 uncultured Ruminococcus sp. | reverse complement strand
CATCATCTCCTGCTCCCGCATAGAATATCTCATCATCACGTCCGCCGCCTGTTGCCTTAAATCCGTTCAGTTCATCATCATCGTCGGTTCCCCTAACAATTCTTACTTTATCAATAATTTCGGCAAATTCTATTTTTGTTCCGTCTGCGAATTCTATCAGCTCAATATTGTAGTTTATACTGCTAAAGCTATCCTTTACAGTTACAACATCTCCCTCACCGTATTTAATAATAAGGTCGTTGCCGTTTCTTATGAAAATTACATCCTCGGCAGTTATTCCCTCGCCAAAAAGGATTTTGTCCATGGGGCTGTAGAACGGATAATAGGAGTAATCGAGTACAGTATCCTCGCCGTCACCCTTATTAAAAATATAGGTATCGCTGCCAACTCCGCCCTCTAAATGATCGTTGCCCTTGCTGCCGATGAGAATATCATCACCATTATTTCCGTATATTTCGTCATCATTATTTGAGCCTGCAAGAATATCTGTGCCGTCAGTTCCGGTAAGCGGATTTTCTCCGTCGGAAGCATACCCGTTTGGCATAGCCTTTATGACCTCTGCCGCATGCTCGCTTGATTTTATAAAATAATGTTCCGCAAAATGCTCCATGCCCTTTATTCCGTAGCTGTCAAGATACTGAACATATCTCGCAGCTTCGGCAAGAATTTTCTTTGAATTCTCATCTCCGTTTTTGATCTGATAATCCAGCACAAGATTGAAAAGCTCGGCATTAAGCGTTTTCGTCCCGTCCTCGTTCTCGGTATATCTGAGCAAAGGCGCATAGTCATTAATATATGCCTGCACATTAAGCTCATTAAAATACATATACAACAAGTCCTGATATGCCTTTTTCAGCCCGGGAGCAGCATTGGGGTTGGGATTTGCCCCGTTTCGTCCAATATATTTTTCACCCAGAAATGCCTCTATTACGGTAAGCTGCCTTGCGTCAATATTTTCGCCGCGGCTGTCCGCAGCAATATCCTTTGCACCGCTGATAAAGAACAGTATCTCCTCAACGATTGCCATTCGCCTGTCAATATCCTCCTCGGCGGCAAAGCTTTCCACCAGCCCTTTCAGTTCTCCGGTTTCGTCCAGAGCCATGGCAGTGTGCAGGGAATACACATTGCCTATACTGCGGATATCCGGCAGCTTCGCTATTTCCTCCGAAATTTCGACATTTACATTTTCGGCAGTATCATACAGGTCGGCGGCTACCCACATCTCGCCCACGCCTGCGGTCGTGCCGTCTGTTTTCGTAAATGTGGCAGTGTTGCCTATGATAGCCTCTGTGCCTGTTTCGGCGTTCGCACTTTCGTAATTGAGATTTATGGAGGCTACCCCCATCTCATCAAGGGTCTTCATCTCGCCCTCGCCGGAAATACCGTCGCCGTCAGCGTCCACCCATATCATAAGCTTTGAGAATATCTCGTCGTTTCTGTCAATAACGCCGTCGCCGTTGCTGTCGTACTGCATTAAAGCTTCAAAGCCGTTTTTCGCTCTATTGCCGTCGGCAAGCAGGGTCTGATCGCCGAAAAATTCTCCGCCGTCGTCTATTGTTCCGTTCCCGTTCAGATCAAGGCAAAGGAAACCGTCACGGCTTGTCCAGTTGATTTTCTCCGCAAAGCCGTTTTTATCAAGGTCGAAATTTGCGCCGTCGCCCTTTTTCTCAATATTAAAACCGTCTCCGTCAAGGTCGAGGATAAGAGGATCGTAGGCTGTGGCACGGGCGGTGATTACATGAGTCCTTATGAGGCGTATTACTTCAGATAATTCTATCGTTGAAACTTTAGAGCAAGTTACATTACTTGATAACTGGCCTTTATCATAAAGTCCCATACCCTTGAGCCAATGTTCCAAAATATCCTTAGGAACTTCTCCGAAAAACTGTTCTAAAATCATATATGGATTATCAAATTTTTCATGTATCAATTTCTCATAATAATCCACTAACCTGTCGCTTACAAGATCGGCTCTATAAATACTGTCATTATTTTTCAAATGTTCTATTGCAAAAATGTCGCCATTTTCGTCAAAAAAACCTATTGCTTCAATTTCCTCCGAATACTTGCTATTAAGATCAACGCAATCACTAACAAGAACTTGATATTCATCATAATGATTTGCCATAGCACAGAATTTATTATATTCTTCATCAGTTATTTTACCGTTAAGGTATAAATTTTCTATTTTACTTTGTAGACCATATGTATAAATATTATCAAAATCTCCGCTTACGAGTGTCTCAATCATCACATTATATACATTATATAATTCCTCGATCCCCACAGCTCCGTCAGCATCACCTAACAATATTACATCATCTGCCAAGTTTTTTCTTGCAATAATACCCATAGTAATTGCTGTCGTTATATTTCCTTGTTCAAGCTGTTCCTTTACAATAGTTGAATAATTCGACATAGTAACTTTTCCATTGAATTTATCAACCTCATTGTAAATCTCTCCGGCACTGTAAGCATAAGCACTCTCATCGTTTGTGTAGGAGTAATAATACCTTTGGTAATTGTCATAATATTCTCTCAGCTGATCGTCACACTGTCCGAAGTTAACCTCCTGTTTTGCAGTTTCTTCGACAATATTATCATATAAACTCATTTATCGTTTACCTCCTGTTTTAATAACCCAATATAATTTCTATACAGTTAACATACCTGTTTTTATCATATCCAATAATAATTTCCTTATTGTTTTCAAACCTATATCGTGATTCAAATGGGAATTTACTATCAGGCTCTCCAAGTATATTTGTTACGTCTGATTTTGTCATTTGGGAAAAATTATTTATTCCTCCGCAGTTGAAATTATATTCATAGTCTCCAGAAGAGTCAGAGTATACAGCAAAACGAATAAGTTTGCCGTTATTGATATTTTCATCTTGTGATAAAAATGTACAACTGATTAAAGCCATTTTATACTCTGTTCTATAGTCCATTTCATAATAAAAAGAATAGCCTCCTAATTTCTCACTGTAAGAACACTTATTATCCTTATTGTCAAATTCATACATCTCACTAAGCTCCTCATATGAATACGGTAATGTTATTTTCTGATCATTAACTTCTAAATCACTGATAAAATCCTCAAATGTCCATTCGTTGATTTCATAAGAAGTTGTTGATTCATGTTCCTCCGAAGAATTTTTCTCTGTTTCCTTGTTTTTTACTTCAAAAAGACTGTAGCAGAATCCTCCAATTTCTTCATCATCACCAAAAGACATAACCCTAATGCATTCCTCGGGATATTCCGAATTGGTGACCGTATAGCTGTAAAGACATGAACTATCGATATTCTGCATAAAAGTTTCGCCCAACGCCTGCTTGATTTCTAAAAATGAAGAGTTTTGATTAATTCCATTAATTTCAAGAATATCTCGTCCATATAAATCTGGATGAAGATCTATACTGAAAACAATTTTATCTGTTTCATTTTCAAAATAATGTACAAGTCCTAAACTTTTACCATCCAACAATAGCCGTGCATCGTAAAAATTGCTGTCCTGTCCATTAACCGTTATATAAGTATGAAGCTCGGTGCCTTCATTTCGGGACTTTACTTTGTCAATTTCAAAATTATTAGGCAAATCTTCAAGTTTACAGGGTAACGAAAACGGCTTACCACAAAGATATGTGACTTCGCTTAATTGTTCGTGTGTCCACCCATTTTCAGGCGGCTCAATTGTTAATTCATATTCCTCTGAAGAATTTGTCTCTGTTTCTTTTTTCTTTATATCAGGCTGATTAACTACATTATTAACGCTGCTTTTTGCTGAATTTGCCCTTGCCGTCTCCTCACTTAAAAAAATATAGTTTTCATTTTCAAATTTATTGTCATATTCTTCAATATTATTGCTTGATTCATTATAATAATTGACATTTGACAAAATGTTCATTGTGCAGCAGACAATAAAAACAGTCATTAACATCAATGCCAACATACTTAATTTATGATTTATATCTACTTTTTTTCCATTTTTTTTTAGTAAGCTAAATTTTATATTTTTCTCTGTTTTATTTATTTTTTTCATTATTCACATACGCTCCTCACGTTAATTAATTGCAGATTTTACTTAATCAACGTCCCAGCTTTATAGGAGCCTATGAAACGAACTTGTGGTTACAGTACGACTTTTTCTTATTTTTTCCATTGAAACGAATATGTCACAAACTGATTTTTCACCGAACTCTGAAATCGTGCAAGGCAATACTACTTGCTTTTTGTCTACATTTGAACAGCTTCGGATTATATCTGTTTCACTGCTGTCATTTTTTGCGGACTCATCGGTTACCTCTTTCTCTATTGGTTCAACATTGGATTCATTCTCCGATTTTTCAGCATAAACCTTATTATAATACAATGCAGCATTATTGATATTTATATCATCAGTTTCTGTCCAAAAGGCAAACAAAAGCAGAGATGTTAACAGCACTGCTGATAATATCTTGATGTTATTTATTTTCAATTTTCTATGGACGCCCTTTCGTAATTTTTTTTGAATTTTTTGAGCGTCCATTCTACTACAATAGAATGCATAGAATAAATTTAAAATACTAGTCTTTTTTAAATTATGTTTTAAACTAAATTTTTCATAATCCTTATTTATATCAAAAGCTCCAAATATCTTTTTAACATCCTTAAACATATTCCATTCTATGCTTTACTATATTCAATTGTGCTTAAAATGTATGACGAAGAATAATAAATTTTGTCAAAATATGTCTAATAAATTGATTATACTATTGCATTTTCCTCCCTTCTGTACATAAATATATATAAAATAAGCCCAAAATCGAAAAAATCTGCCACTTGAGTTGCATTTCAACCACTCCGATTGGCAGATATCTTGAATACTTGGCGTTTTATTCCAAACATAAACATACCTGACCCCTGAAATCTAATTTCAGAGGTACGAAATATATCTCTATTTTTATCACTGGTGTTTAAAACATTTAACATTTCCTACGTCCCCGTTCAGCACATTATTGAAAATACGCTTGACAATTATACAATTGATATCAGTATATTATTTATATTATATATCAGATTTGAACATTTGTCAACAGTAATCTGAAAAAAGGTATAAAAATGGAATGAATAACATTAAATCAAGGAACAATTATTTATCTTAAATTTTCTGAAATAATTAATACATATTTTCTGTTATACCAAAACATATGGCTTATTTGATAAACCGAGCATTGCAAAAAGATGTTGTCGTCCAACCAAAGTCCTGCGGCAAAAAGATTGTCAAAGTTGCTGTCAGGCTGTAATTTATTCATGCCCTCACGAATAGCAGAATCTTCCATTGAAGAAATCCATAAACGCTTAACAGGCTTTCGGCAGCCGAGGTAATTGTAAACGTATCTGAATATGATATGGCTGCGTTGGCAGTAATAGGCACAAATATTCTTGCATCTGCATTGTAGTCAAAAAGAGGCGCACCCGCAAAAATTTTGAGTATGATAATTAGCGGGTCATAATTATAAGGCTTTGTTTTCCCTACACAATTTGATATAATTAAGATAGCTATAAACCACTGGAAAGGCGGAATGTTATGATCGAAAATACAGAATTACCCCAATACGAGAAGTGCCCTGCTTACGGGTTTCGGAAAAATCTTCACTTTTATCGAAAGTCAAAGAAAATAAGCGGCAGAGAGCTTGCCGAAGCCTGTCATATATCACAGCAGATGATCTCTAAATACGAGTGCGGTCTGCGGACGCCTACTCCAGCGGTGCTTGTTTTAATGGCGCAAAAACTTGGAATTTCTGTTGATACTCTGTTGCTTGGAGAGAATGAGTGCTGCAATGATGAATTGCTCGCTTGAAATAGGCAAAAGTCCTCATAGGTCTTAAAATATATGACCTATGAGGGCTTTTTCTTTTATGCCACATTAGACACTATAAATTCGCCTGTGAGCTTGTAAACGGTTATGACTTTCAGTGCTTCGAAGTCTGATTGTATAAGTATATCTCCGTCCGCCATTATGTCAAAGTATGTGGGCAGAATTTTTTCACGGAGCTTTTCAATTTTAGCATGATCGCCCTTTGCCGCAAGGAATGGGTTAATAATGTATTCGCCGCTTTCGCCCTCTATTTTATGCAGAAAATAGTAGCTGCAAAGATTGGAGATCGAGCGGTAAAGCGTACTGACGCCAATATCGAGAATGCTGGCCAGCTTTTCAATTTTTTTGCCGTTAAGGACAACCTTATTGCATTCATCTGGGCTGTTCGGTGTGTTTCCGAACCTTGCTTCCGAAGCGAGAATAAGGAACACAATAAACTCGGTGTAGTTTATTTTCTTACTTACAAAGGCAGAATAAGCTTTATTACACCGCATGGCTCGGATCATGATGTACAACATCTTTTGATGCGTGTTGTCATTATATAAAACTTTTGGAATGGGTGTATGCTGCCAATGACTTAAATCCTGCAAGGAAAATTGGCACGTCTATTTGAAAAGCATTGCAATGTTGATATACTGCAAGTAGAATTGAAAATGCCTGCCCTTAATTGCTGGCAGGCTAAGAAGTTATTTGCAATGGCGGTTATTCGCGATTGAGTATATGTTTTGCAAAGAAAAAAACATACGCATTTAATGAATAATATATTTCCGTTCAATGACTTTATTAGGATTGAGTACGCTCTGACCGAATGGGGTACATACGGGAATATAATGTATTCCACACTCAAAGCGAACAAGCTTGCCGCTTTCACATAATGATGAAAGCTGCTTTGCTGTCCAAGACTTTGAGTAATTTTTAAATGCGATATCAGCCCCAAAAATAGGTTCGTTTACACCGAACGTATCGGAGAGATATTCAAAAAACCCATATGATCACCTTCTTAACAAAAGTATAGTGTATTATAGTATTATGCTTTATAAGTCAAGAAAAATATATTGTAGAGCGTAATTTGTGATTTTTTTTGTGTAATATTACGCAAATATTTTCAAAAAACATATTGATTTTTACACGAATATGCGTTATAATATAATTAACATCATTTAAGGAGGCTCGGTTATGTACAGAAAAATAATGAACTATTTAAAAGAATGGAAAGATAGCAGTCATAGAAAACCTCTTATTCTGCAGGGAGCAAGGCAAGTCGGAAAGACTTACTCGGCGTTGGAGTTCGGACGGAAAAATTATGATAATGTAGCATATTTTAATTTCGAGACCGATCCAAAGCTTAGTGAGACCTTTGCGGAAAATATCAGTCCAGAATACCTTATACCCATTCTGTCCCATATTGCAGGGCAAACCATAGTCAAGGAAAAAACGCTGATAATATTTGACGAGGTGCAGCTTTGCGAACGTGCTCTGACTTCATTGAAATATTTTTGCGAGAATGCTCCCGATTACCATATAATTGCCGCAGGCAGTCTGCTTGGCGTTGCAGTCAGCAGGGAAAAGTTCTCTTTTCCAGTAGGAAAGGCGGATATGAAAACAATGTATCCAATGGATATGGAGGAATTCATGATCGCTTTGGGGGAGGAAACACTGGTTCGGCAAATCAAAAAATGCTTTCAGACAGACACACCTATGCCAGCTGCTCTTCACGATGCAGCAATGAAGCTGTATCGTCAGTATCTTGTTGTGGGCGGTATGCCAGAGTGTGTAATTCAATTTGCACAAACAAGCGATCATATTCTTGTCCGACATATTCAGGACACTATTCTGGCCAGCTACCTCAATGATATGAGCAAATACAACAACCTTAATGAGATAAAGAAAACAAGGCTCGCCTATGATAATATTACCGTCCAGCTTTCAAAGAAAAATACACGTTTTCAGTATAAGCTCATTAAAAAAGGCGGGCGGGCATCGGAATTTGAAAATGCCATAGAATGGCTTTGTTTGTCGGGCATTGTGTCTCAGGTTTACAAGGCGGAGCAGGTAAAAAAGCCGTTGGAGAATTACCGCGACATTGACGCATTCAAAATATACGTTTCCGACCTTGGTCTGCTTTGCGCAAAGAAAGACCTTGCCGCAAACGACGTGCTTTATATGGTTGAGGAGCTTAACGATTTCAAAGGCGGTATGGCTGAAAACTATGTCAATGTCCAGCTGACCGTGAACGGCTACCGCACCTATTTCTGGGAATCCGAAAGGGGAGCAGAGGTGGATTTTGTTATCCAGCGTGAGGGGAGAATTATTCCCATAAAGGTAAAATCTGCCGACAACACAAAAGCAAAGAGCCTG
>CAMWXM010000122.1 GCA_947178195.1 uncultured Ruminococcus sp. | reverse complement strand
ATATTGATGTTGATAAAATTAATAATAAAATAGAAACGAACCATGATTTTTTTAATTTGTCGAAGCTTTTTATCTCCTTTGTAGTCGGATCATACATAATTTGAATTTTTTTATTAATATAGCAGTCCGTATTTGTTTTATAACCTGATAGACAATAATCAAGATATAATTCTTCCGAATGAGTGATATTTTTCCGGTCTGTATATGTACCAAATACAACTCCATCAGGTAAACCGATTCTATCAATTGTAGCTGTAGTTACAAGCCAGTTTCTTCTTTGGAATGTTATTACGCTGTTGCTGACACATAATAAAAATGATATTAATAATATAGCACATAAAAATATATGCATAACTTTCATAAACATAGGCTTACCCCCACGCATTGTTTATAAACAATTCACCCTGTACTACAGTAAGTCATAAACACATAAATTATTATACCATAAAATAAGCAGATTGTCAAATTTTAGTATAGTCAGGCTGTGATTTATAAGCCTTAATCATCATGCCTTCTGGAATACGCAGGTAACATTCATAAAATCGTTTTTGCTGTTTGCCATAATATCCCCGTTCATTTTTCTCATAAGCTGACGACAGATATAAAGTCCCAGACCGCTTCCGCTTTTACCGACCGCATTTGTACCACGGTGGAAGCTTTCAAAAATATGCAGTATTTCCGTATCCGGGAGAGTATTTCCGCTGTTTTTCACTGTTATCAGCTGACAGTCTTCCTCTTCACTGAATAAGATTTCTATGCGCTTTCCATCGCCGTACTTTATGGCATTTTCAATGATATTCTGGAGTGTCTCAACACTGCGTTCAATATCCCCCTTGATAAGGCAATCGCAGTAATTATCGACCTTAAAATCAGTATGTATCAGCTTCAGCTTTTCGGTGTAATAAAGGGAGATACGATTTACAAGCTCCGACAGATAAAATTCGCCGTTATTTACTTCAAGCTGCAAAAAATCCTCGTTGGAAGCCTTGATTATCTGAGAAATGTAGCTCTCTATTTCGTCAGCCTTGCCGTCGATGTTCTCCGCAATTTCAAGATGCTTTTTCTTATCTGAATACAATCCTTTTGAAAGCGCCTTTGAGTAAAGCTTTATTGCCGAAAGCGGAGTTTTTATGTCGTGAGACAAGGACAGCAGTAAGGTTTTCTTTTCCTTCTGAAGCTCAAGCTCACGCCTTTTCTGCTCTTCCATATTTTCACGCAACAGGTCAACTCCCCAGATAAATCTGCCGAAAAAACGGTTTTTAGTCTCCTTGACAGGTGCGGTAAGATTACCCTTCGACAGCTCATAGGGAACATCGGTAAGCCTTTCAAAGGGCAAAAGAATTTTTATGCGGATATAGAGCATTATACCGATAACGACTGCCGATAAAATGGCAATTATCGTGTTTACAATAATTGCCATATTTCTGAAATTGCCGTCGGAGACGGTATAATCAAATCGGTAAAGCTCGCCACCAATTTCACGCATTGCATAATCGCTGTTAGATTTATAAAATCTGTCCGGCTTCTCGGAATATTTCACGATACCGGTAACATATTTGCAGTCAGACAGATCTTCTGCGGTAAAAGAATCTCTTTCGATAAGCACTGCCATTCGTTCTATCTCCACACGATATGGTCTGCCGCTGTCGATATTATAAATATTGAAGATCAGCAGATTTGCTGCTATGAAAATTACAGTAATTAATAGGATAACTCCCATAAAAATTTTATTTAAAGCTTTCATATAAATTTATATCCCACACCCCATACTGTCTGAATATGCTCCGGTTTTTTCGGGTCGTCCTCGATTTTCTGCCGCAGCCATTTTATATGTACTGTCAGAGTCTGTATTTCAGAAAAGCTGTCGCTTCCCCATATCGTATTGAAAATGTATTCCTTGTTAAGGGCTTTTCCTTTGTTTTCCATAAGCAGGAGAAGCAGTTCAAATTCCTTTGCTGTCATATCTATGGAAACATCATTTTTATAGACGGTTTTGCTTTCCTTATTGAGTTTTAAACTGCCCTCGATAATTTCATCAAGGGCATATCTGCGTTTGAAAATGCCTGCAATTTTTGCAAGCAGAATGTCAATATCATAAGGCTTTTCAATATAATCGTCAGCGCCGATTATAAGTCCGTTAAGCTTATCGTCCTTTTCTGTTTTTGCACTTACTATCAGTATAGGTGTATTGCTTTGCTCACGTATCTTACTGCACACGGAAAAGCCGTCCATACCCGGCAGCATAATATCGAGCACCACAAGCCTTGCCCCATATTTTTCATACAGGGACAAGGCTTTTTCTCCGCTTTCCGCAGCCGATACTGTGTAATTTTCCGCACGGAGAAAATCACACAGTAAGGTTGAAAGCTCTTTATTATCTTCAACGATTAAAATATCGGTCATATTACCAACCCATCTCCATAAGCCAGTTATTTAATACACGTTCACGCTCTCTTATCTGTGAAGCGTTTTCGCACTTACTTATATTATACTCGCCTTTTATGTTTCCGTCAACTATGTAAAGCACTCTTGTGCATTTTGCTGCAACCTTAACGTCATGAGTAACAAGCATGATCGTAGTGCCGTCGTTATTGAGCTTGCTAAGCTCCTCCATTACTTCATCGGAAGAGCTGCGGTTAAGTGCGCCCGTAGGCTCGTCGGCGAAAATGATTTTCGGATTGTTTATCATGCTGCGGCAGATACAGGCACGCTGAAGCTGACCGCCTGAAACTTCGGTAATATCGTTGTCCGCAATATCGATAATATTAAGCTTGCGCATAAGAGCCTCGCCCCTCTGAACTGTTTCTTTGCGTGTTTCCTTTATTTTTTTTGACTGGCAGGAGGGGAGTATGATATTGTCAAGTACGGTAAGATTTTTCAGCATATACATCTGCTGAAAAATAAATCCCATTTCATCAAGCCTTAATTCTGCAAGCTTCTTTTCGTCCATTTTTGCAATGTTTCTGCCGCTAAAATCCACTTCTCCCGCAGTAATACTGTCCATACCCGAAACGGCATAGAGAAGAGTTGACTTTCCTGAGCCTGACGGTCCCATTATTGCGACCATCTCGCCCTCGTCAATGCTGAAATTCACATTTTTGAGGACATTATTCTGACGTTTATTTACAATGTATGTTTTGCATAAATCCTTTGCGGTTAATACTGTACTCATAAAAATTCTCCTTTATTAAATTTTATTCAATGTTTGTGGCTTCGGAAGTCTTTATTGTCTTTGTGTAAAGCGAGGTTATACACGCTGTGATTATTGTTACAGCAAAAACAACCAACGGATAAATCAGGAATATCTGTAATGGGTCAATATTAAAATCAATATCATTTGCACCCATCATTCCGAAAATAGGCGAAATGCAAAGCTCGGTCATAGGGATAGAAGCAATTGCCGCCAGAATCGCCGCCGCAAGCGCTGCTATACCGAAACGTAATGTATGCCATTTGATTATTGTGCCACTTCTGAAGCCGATAGCTTTAAGGATCGCAATCTGACTGTGTTCATCTGAAATAAATGAACGTTCAACAAGTATGGTAACAAGAATTACTACGATTACAGTTATTGCCAAAAGCAGATACTGTACTGCCTCCATAGTAGGTACTACTGATACGCAGTCAATACAGTATTCAGTTGCGGTCATTACATCAAGATTATCGTAAAGCTTCTGGATTCTTTCCTTGCGGTTTTCGATTTCTTCGGCTGACGGATTATCTGTAAAATCAACCTGATACTGTCTGGCAACTGAAACAAAGCTCATATCAGTAGGCGCTTCATCGCTTAGTCTTATAAGCTCGCCCATCTGGTTCATTGTCTGAAAATATGCGGTTATGACACAGTCGACCTTTTCCGTACCGAAATCAATGGTTACTGTATCTCCAATCTTAGCGTCAAGCATTTCGGAAACCTGAGGTGTTATTGCAATTTCATTTTTATATTTCGGCGCTGTTCCCTCGGAATATTCGTACTCGTCTGTTCCAATACCAACACTTTGTGCGCAGGAAATTGAGCAGGCTTTTTCATTTGATGTGACCTTGTATTTATACTGAATATCAACGCTTACCTCGCATGGCATACCCTTCGCTGTGATTTCATCTGAAATGCGTTTTAATTCTTTCTTAACGCCCTCTTTATTGCCGGTATTCTTAATGGTCATAGCGCTGTCAACATCGGTTATGTAAAGGTCGCTTTCCGTGCCGAAGGTGGTAATTAAATTCGGACTTTTCATAGTTGCAACAGTATTGACCAACATAAGCACAAAAAGAGTACAGATAAAGAATGAAATTATTACCGTCATAAAGCGTTTAGGTGCGCTTAAAATGTCGTTTACTGCCATATATACTGCCGGTTTTGCATTGGTCTTACCGATACGGAAAAAGCCTTTTTTACGGAAGCGTTCGCCTGTCTGTCCCGAACGGATAGCGTCGATAGGAGTAAGCTTTTTGACCTTGCCTGTACAGCTGTAGGAAAAAAGCAGTATCAGAGCCATAGTACCGACTGTGCTTATAATATTTATAAGTATACCGGCGGTATTTCCAAGTACCATATTTTCACTTACAGACATAAGCAGCATTTTTCCAAAAGGAATACTTGCAAAAAGACCGATAATACCACCGACTGTGGACATTATCATATATTTAACTATGTAAAGTCCCCTGATTTTGCGGTTTTTAAGTCCTATGGCCTTCATAACGCCGATTTCTCTATATTCCTCTGCAATAGTAAAGCCAATAGAAAAGCGGAGTACGACAAAAGATACAACTATCAGGCATATACTTAATATAAGTACAATAAAAGCCACGATCATATCCATTACATAGCACATTTTAAGCATATCTCTTGTGCCGTCAAAAGCAACACCAGGTATATCGGAGATAGCATTCTTCACAGCGCTTACATCATCGGTTTCGATATAAGCGATCTCACCCTGATAGTGTGCCTTTATTGATTCATCGGACATAAACTTATCATAATCCGATTGATTGAGCAGAAATCTTGTGTTGCCCATGAATCGGGAGCCTAAAAAAGCGTCCTTTACCTTGCCTGCGATTTTCAAATCCAGTTGAACGTCACCAAGCTTAATGCGGATATAATCTCCGGCTTTAAAATCGTTGTTTTTTATAAAATCGCCTGCAACCATGACCTCGCCTTGTTTTATTTCCGTTACAGGCTCATTATTAACGTCAAAAAATTTCAGCTTTGTATCGGATATTGATTGAAACAGCGTTATATTCTTCGTTTCAGTATCTGTTCCGTCAATCATTCTGACGTTGTCCTGCGAGCCGAAAATGCTGCTTTCGATTTTATAGCTTTTTACGCATTCAGCCTTGTCGAGTATGGGTGCGGCATTGCCTGTGGAATCGTCTCCCATAGTGATAATCACATAATCTCCTATGTCCGCTTTATCAAGATAATAGTCTGTGCCGTTTATAACAGTCATAACATTGTTGAGTCCGCTTGCTACAAACATCACTGCAAGAATAATGAACATAAGCAGTACCACATTCATTGTTTTCTTTCGTTTAAGGTCTTTTTTTAGTATACTCAGATACATATTTCTACCGCCTTTCTGTGTTGTGATTACATTGTAGCATATAAATTATTAAATAATCCTTAAATAACAAGAACCGGTACACATAGTATCTGAATAGGGGGCGCACATATGTCTTTTAAACAAATTTTCCTGATTCATTAACTATATCATGCATTTGTATTATGCTTTCATTTATCCATTAATTTATTCCAATAAATCATAACTTTATTTTTTAATTGTTTTTCATCTATATTTATCTTGTATGATATAGTTAGTCCTAAATCATACTACTCCTTGTATAATATATTTAGGTTAGTTAAGAATGCCTATCATCCTGACAGATACATTTTAGCATATATCTGTAAAAAACACAATAAAAATTTTTTTGACAAATTCCCGAAACAGCGCAATAGTTACTGCTGGGTAACTATACCACAAAAAAGTGCCTGCTTTACAAATCGGAAAAGCTGTGGTATCATAGAATCAACGAAAGAGATACAGCGGCGGAAATTATCCTGGCTTGACCGCAGGATTAATAAGAACTCGGAGGATAGCCATGACCCATAATGAAAAATTAAAATTTCTGATAAAATATCTGCTTGCAGAAAATCCGGAATATGCGGATATGCTCATTCCTGAAAATTTAAATGAACAGTTTCGATTGTTCCGCAGTTTGGTCAATATCCGTCTGCCAAAGCCAATCAACAGCGATTTTTTGAACATGCAGGATTCATTTCTGCAAGAGGAAACTGCTGCAAAGGGGATTACTGATATTGCCGATTTACAGTTCGTTCAGGATAATATTTATCTTTGGAAGGGCGATATTACTACTCTGAAATGCGACGGGATAGTTAATGCTGCAAACTCTCAGATGCTGGGGTGTTTCTGTCCTTGTCACGGCTGTATCGACAATGCGATACACACCTTTTCAGGAGTACAGCTACGGCTTGAATGTGCGGAAATAATGCAGAATCAGGGTCATGACGAACCGACAGGTATGGCAAAAATCACATCTGCTTATAATCTTCCATGCGATAATATTATTCATACTGTAGGACCTATTGTAAACGGCAGACTTACCAACAAACACATCGAACTTTTGAAAAGCTGTTATCAGAGCTGTCTGACGCTTGCTGTGCAAAATAAAATCAGCAGTATTGCCTTCTGCTGTATTTCTACAGGAGAATTTCATTTCCCAAATGATAAAGCAGCGGAAATAGCAGTACGTACTGTCCGGAAATTTCAGAAGCAGTATAAAATTGAGGTGATATTCAATGTTTTTAAGCAGACAGATTACGAAATCTACAAACGATTATTGGGATAATATTGAATGTCTGAAGCAGGAAATCAAAACGACTGATACAATTGTTATCGGCGCAGGAGCAGGACTTTCTACGGCGGCAGGCTTCACATACACAGGACAAAGATTTGAAGATAATTTTTCAGACTTTATTAAAAAATATGGTTTCAGAGATATGTATTCAGGCGGTTTCTATCCCTTTAAAAGCTTTGAGGAGCACTGGGCGTACTGGTCGAGATATATCTATATCAACAGATATATGGACGTGGATAACGGAACTTATCGCCGACTTTTTGAAATGGTAAAAGATAAGGATTACTTTGTGCTGACTACAAATGTTGACCATCAGTTTCAAAAAGCGGGATTTGATAAAAAGCGGATTTTTTACACCCAGGGCGATTATGGACTGTTCCAGTGCAGTGAGCCTTGCTGTCAGAAAACTTATGATAATGAGAAAATTATTCGTAGAATGTACTATGAGCAAAAGGATATGCGGATACCCTCTGAGTTGATACCCAGATGTCCGGAATGCGGCAGACCTATGACCATGAATCTTCGTGCAGACGATAGATTTGTGCAGGACGAAGGCTGGTACAAGGCTGCTGAACGATATGAAAATTTCCTTCGTACAAGAAATAATCAGCATATATTGTTTCTGGAATTAGGAGTCGGATTTAATACGCCTACGATTATCAAATATCCGTTCTGGCAGATGACATTAAAAAATCCTGACGCCGTTTATGCATGCGTGAATTATGGGGAGGCATTTTGCCCAGAACAGATAAAAAAGCAGACGATTTGTATCAACGGGGATATTTCTGATATTTTTGAAAGCTTAATATAGTAAAAAAAGCGGTACTCTGTAAATTAAGAGAGAGCACCGTTTTTTTCTTTGTTTACGGCAGTTATGCCAAAGCCATTTCCATTGAACTTCAACGGTGCATTTCAAGAAATTTATGTGTAACACCGTATGAGAATTTACTATAAACATACTATTGAGAAAATTCAAAATCATGATTTGACATCTTGTGATAAACATGTGAAACTGTTAAAAAACTTTGTGAAATAGCTTGAAATTTACCAATAAATGTGATAAAGTATTTGTAGAAAGTTGTCGAAAATAGCCTTTCAATAATAAAATTTGATAAAAGCTAAATGTTTTATAACTGCAGATAGATGTTTCCAGCCTCTTAGGTGGCAGTAAGCCTCTTTACATTCATTGAGAGTACAATCTCCAACTGAATGTAGCTTGGCATAATGCTAAGTCATCTGCTTGTTGAAAGCAGAGTTTTGAAGGAGAACTGTGATTGTGAAAAAGATAATGAATACCAAATCTCTAATTTCAAGAATACGTTTTGATAGATTAATAATTACAATTTTTATTATATTTACTG
>CAMWXM010000121.1 GCA_947178195.1 uncultured Ruminococcus sp. | reverse complement strand
GTATTACAGAAAAATATTTATTAGAGACGTGCTGTTATTGAGAGTAAAATTCTATATAAGAAACCAGACGGAAATTAGCTGCAGCAATTGCCATATATTTTGCCACAAGATAATCTCAAAAATTCGAGCAGCAAAAATCCGGGCTTGGGAAAAATCCCTCAGCCCGGATTTTTATTTATTACGTTTAGGTATGTGTTTCATACCTAAATCAAGAGACTAAGTCTGCGCTTCTCTTTGCACAATATATTGCAATTGCTGCTGCGTCTCTTATATTTCTTTTTCCGTCATCGTTATAATCCGCCCATTGGGGAATATCGTCATATTGTCCCTTGGCGCAGGCTATGGCTATAAATGCAGCGTCTCTGATGTTGAGCGTGCCGTCGTTATTGGCATCGCCTTTTATATGGGTAATCGGTTTTTCGCCTAAGCTTTCTAATTTAAATCCGTATTTGTTGGCATATTGCAGAGCTGTTGAATTTTCATAGCCATAAATAGTACCATTAAAATAATAATCTTTATTATCGTCATATCCGTTATTAATTGTGCTATCAGAATCAAAAATATCACAATCGGGATTCAATATAGATATACTTGTTAAGCTTGCACAACCATAAAATGCTGTCGCTCCTATTGATGTCACACTATCAGGTATTTCTATACTTTCTAAGCTTGCACAATTCCAGAATGTACTTTGTCCTATTGATGTTATACCGTCAGGCAGTTCTATGTTTACTAAATGATTACAATGACAAAATGCGTGATTTCCTATTGATGCTGCGTTTTTTCCTATTTTTACGCTTGTTAAGTTTGTACAGCAGTAAAAGGCTTTTTTGCCTATTTGCTTTACACTGTCGGGAATAGTGTATTCAGCATCTGTTTTACGTGCGGGATACTCCATTAATATTGTTTTATCTTTATTAAATAACACACCATCAACACTGCTGTAATTTTTATTATCTGCTGCCACATTTATGCTTTTTAAACTTATGCAGCCTAAATTTCCTATTGATGTTACACTTCCGGGTATATCCATGCTTGTTAAGGATGAACAGTCGTAAAATGCATTTTCTCCTATTGAGGCTACACTTTTTCCTATCGTTATGTCTGCTAAACTTGTACACGAATTAAATGCCATTTCCTCTATTGATATTACGCTGTCAGGTATATTTATGTTTGTTAAGCTTATACAATTAAAAAATGCATTATCTCCTATCGACGTTACGCTGTCCGGTATTTCTATACTTACTAAACTTTTACAATTTTCAAATGCTCCAGATCCTATTGATGCTATGCCGACGGGTATAGAGTAATCAATATCCTTTTTATTTCTTGGGTATTTTATTAACGTTGTTTTATTAAATAATATACCATTGATACTGCTGTAACTTTTATTATCAGGTGAAACATTTATATTTTCCAAACTATAACAACCGGAAAATGCGCTTTCATTTATTATTTCAATGCTGTCAGGTATATCTATACTTACTAAACCTGCACAATTTTCAAATCCCCAGGAAGATATTAACGTTACAGGCAAACCATCAATTTCAGCAGGAATCATTATTTCTTTTGCTGATTCATCACACTCTAAAATTTCAATATAATCAAAAATCCCGTTTTCGTCTTCATCAATTTGTATGTAGGTAAGATAATCGCCGTATTGCATTTTGCCGCTTCTGATTTCAGCGCTTACCGTTACTGCTCCGGCACATAGCGAAACAGCACAGGATGCCGCCGAAAAAATACTTATTATTTTTTTTCGTAATTGCATAGTACTCTCCTTAAAATAATTCATATGATAATATAGAACTTAAATATTTTATTATTATACTATATTTTAAAAAATATGTCAACCTGCTTTTTTTAAAGGCACGCAATCAGCCGATCCTATGAAAATTTTGTTGTTGACAAATTTATGAAATTTGAGTATAATAATATAAAGTAACCAAAGACAGCAAAGCTGTCTTATAATAAATTGATATTTTAAAAGACGTAGCAGTCAGAGTAGCTTTTTTGCGGCATAACACAGAGAGCTTTACATTTGCTGGGAGTAAAGCAAGTGCGGGAAAAGCGAAGTGCGGCTGTCAGTTCGGAGTGTGAACGGAAATTTTTTCTTAATATCACTCTGCGTAAAGTCTGCGTTAAAGGCTTTGGAAGGTGCGGCTGAAGCAGCGGCTTCCTTTAAGATATAAATCGGAGTGGAACCGCGGATCATCGCCTCCTGAAAGTTATTCTTTCGGGGGGCTTTTTTTAGTAATAATTATCATTTTTTCAGAATACGAGGTGACCTGCTTGTTTAAAAGATTAAGAGAAGATATTGCTCTTGTTAAGGAGCGTGATCCTGCGGCAAGAAGCGCATTTGAAATATGGCTGACCTATTCGGGACTTCATGCGATTCACAGCTACAGGCATGCCCATTGGTTCTATAAGCATAAAATGTTTACGATCGCAAGAATTATTTCTCAGCTTGCAAGATTCCGCACAGGAATTGAGATACATCCCGGCGCAAAAATCGGGAAAGGACTTTTTATAGATCACGGAATGGGAGTGGTTATCGGAGAAACCGCTGAAATAGGCGATAACTGTCTCATTTATCAGGGAGTGACCCTGGGCGGTACGGGCAAAGAAAAAGGAAAGCGCCACCCTACCCTTGGCGATAACGTTATGGTTGGTGCAGGCGCAAAGGTTTTAGGCCCTTTTAAAATCGGCAGCAATGTAAAGATCGCCGCAGGAGCAGTGGTACTGGAAGCTATTCCCGATAACTGTACAGCTGCCGGCGTTCCAGCAAGAATAGTGCGCAGCAACGGAGCAAAGGTCTGCAGAGATCTTGACCAGATACACATACCCGACCCGGTATCACAGGAAATGTGCTCTATGCATATGCAGATAGATAAACTTAAAAAAGAAATAGAGGAACTGAAAAAAAATGCCTGAATTTAAGATCCATATAGGAATGAGAATATGGAAAACGGTCATAGCCGTATTTATATGTGCTTTATTGGGTATGCTTTTTGACGATCATCCGTTTTATAGCATGATATCCGCTATACTGTGTATGCAGACCAATACTGCCGCAAGTATAAAAAAAGGAGCTGAAAGGCTTCTGGGAACGCTTATCGGCGGCGTAGGAGCAGTCCTGATACTGCTCCTTATAGACTTTACGCCGCTGAAACCGTTTTCCGTATTTTACTATATTATAATTTCACTGTCTGTGGCACCGCTTATTTATACCAACGTTCTTTTAAAGCATGAGGTTAGCTCATATATAACCTGTGTGGTTTTTTTTAGCGTTGTGCTGTCTCATTTTGAAACCGAAAATCATTATTTATTCGCTTTGCAGCGTATGCTTGAGACAGCAACCGGTATAGTCATAGCGGTTGCCGTTAATAAAACTATCCGAAATAACGACAAAGGAAAGGAAAATAAGCATGAAGATCTATAATACCCTTACGGGACAAAAGGAAGAATTTAAACCGCTGACTGAAGGAAAAGTCGGCATATATGTCTGCGGTCCTACCGTTTACAACTTTATCCATATCGGAAATGCACGGCCTATTTGCGTTTTTGATGTTTTCAGAAGATACCTTGAATTTAAAGGCTTTGATGTAAAATTCATTCAGAATTATACCGATGTAAACGATAAGATAATCAAACAGGCTGAAATTGAAAATTCAACTCCCGAGAATATCGCTCTTAAATATATAAAGGAATATGAGACCGACGCAAAGGGACTTAACGTAAGACCTGCCGATATTCAGCCTAAGGTATCTCTTTATATGGATAAGATAATAGATATGATAAAAACTCTTGTTGAAAAAGGCTATGCTTATGAGTCCGGCGGGGACGTTTATTACCGCACAAGAAAATTTAAGGGATACGGCAAGCTTTCAAAGCAATCGATAGATGACCTTATTGCCGGAGCAAGGGTTGAAATAAACGATATTAAAGAGGATCCCCTTGATTTTGCGCTCTGGAAATCTGCTGATGAAAACGAACAGCACTGGGATTCTCCATGGGGTAAGGGCAGACCTGGTTGGCATATAGAGTGCTCGGCTATGGCTAAAGACTGCATAGGCGATACCATAGATATCCACTGCGGCGGAAAAGACCTTGTTTTCCCTCATCATGAAAATGAGATAGCTCAGTCGGAAGCGGCGACAGGAAAAAAATTTGCCAATTATTGGATGCATAATGGCCATATAAATATAGACAATAAAAAAATGTCAAAGTCGGCAGGAAACTTTTTTCTTACTCGTGATGCTGCGGCAAAATACGGATATGAAACCATCAGGTATTTAATGATTCAGGCTCATTACAGAATGCCTATGAATTATACGGCTGAATTGCTTGAATCCTGCAAAGCTTCGCTGGAAAGACTTTACAACTGCCGTGAAAATCTTGATAAGGCTATAGAAGGTGCAAAGGACGGCGAAATAACCGCTGAAGCTCAGAATATTTTCGATAACAGAATGAAGCAGTTTACAGAAGCAATGGACGATGACCTTAATACAGCCGACGGTCTTACGGCAGTTTTTGAGCTTGTAAGAGAGCTGAATATTATGATTTCCGACAGCAGCGTATCAAAACAGCAGCTCCAAAAAGGCGCAGAAATCTTCGATAAGCTTACAGGCGTTTTAGGCATACTGTACAACAGAAAAAAAGACGAAGAGATATCCGAAGAGGTGCTGGAGCTTGCAAAACAGCGTACAGAAGCAAGAAAGGCTAAAAATTTTGCTCTTGCAGACGAAATAAGAGATAAGATATCCGCACTTGGTTATACTATAAAAGAGACCAGACAAGGTACGGAAATAACAAAAAATTAAAAGGATAAAAAAATGAAAACTAAATCAAGATATATTCTTACCGGACTTCTTACATGCGCTGCGCTGAGCTTTGCATGCGTATCATGTATGCAGTTTCTTTCAAACAAAGCCAAATCGTCAAACTATGTAGATATGAATACACTGGAATTTGTTCAGGATAATCCCCCCAAAGATGGTGATCCGACAGCAACTATCAAAACTACCAAGGGAGACATAAAGTTTGTTCTCTATCCTGAGTATGCGCCGAAAACAGTGGAAAAATTCACAGCGCTTGCCAACAGCGGATATTATGACAACACTTATATTTTCAATTCCCAGCCGGGACAGTATTTCGCAGCAGGAAGTCCTATGAAAAACGGCGACCTTGACCCGGAGAAAACTGAGGGGAATGAAGAATGGGAAATAGAAATTCATCAGAATCTCTGGACATTCAAGGGGGCTCTTTGCAGTCTGCCTACCGGCGAGGAAGGCGGATTCTGGAAAAAGCTTACAGGCAATAGCAAAAAGCTTAACGGAAGCAGATTTTCAGTTATAAACAGCATGGATTTTACTGAGGATTATAAAAAATCTCTTCTGGAATCGGATAATGACCAGACTCTTGCGCAAAAATTCATAGAAAAGGGCGGTATACCAAATCTTGCTCAGAGCGTCACTGTTTTCGGTCAGGCATACGAGGGTTTTGAGGTTATAGATAAACTCACCGCTCTGGAAACCAGCATAAACGAAGAAGAGCTTTGTATACCCATAGACGACGTAATGATAAAGGAAATAGAAATAGGCGTTTATCAAAGCAATGAACAGCCGGCTCAGACTGCCACGGAAAATTAATATTTATTTATTCAAGGTTAAAGAAAAAAACAAAAGTTATGTGAAAAAAGAACAATATACGGCAAAATTGATTTCATAAAATTAGTTTAAAATCAGCTAATAAATTTACATTTTTGCTGTAAGGCTTTACAAATCAGGATTATAGGGGTATAATGTTAAAGTTGAGCATAATACAATCGGAGGTATAAAGTATGATAAATTTTAAAAAGGCTTTTGCGGCGGCAGCATGCTGTATTTGCTGTACTGCTTTTATTACAGGCTGCGGCGCAGACGGAATAGTTAATTACACAGCTCCCGAAGACGGTGAAGAGGTTCTTGTTATGACCATCAAGGATCACGGCGACGTTAAAATAAAACTTTTCCCTGACGAAGCTGAAAAAGGCGTTGAAAATATAATCGGACTTGCTAAAAAAGGCTATTATGATGGTCTTACCTTCCACAGAGTTATAAAAGATTTCATGATACAGGGCGGAGACCCTCTGGGTAACGGTACAGGCGGCGAATCCCTTTGGGGCGAAAAATTCGACGGCGGCACATCGGAGCATCTTATTCATGCAGCCGGAGCAGTTGCCTATGCAAACAGCACCGGTCCTACCACAAACGGAAGCCAGTTTTATATTGTAACCGGTGAAAAATTAACCGACAGCGATATACAAATGTATGATGAAGCAGGCTATAAAGCCTCCGAAGAGGCTCAGGAGATATATAAAGAGGACGGCGGCGTACTTTATCTTGACGGCGGATATACGGTATTCGGTCAGGTTTATGATGGCTTAGATATAATCTTTGACATTCAGAATGTTGAAACGGACGGAAACGATAAGCCTTTGGAAGATGTGATAATAGAAAAAATTACCGTTGAAGAATATGACGGGGAAGAAGTTAAATTCCATATGAGCGATTATTAATACAAATATTACAAAAAATCTCGTTCCGGAAAATTAAAGGATAATTTTCCGGAATGGGTAAATAATAAAACGAGTGAATAAAAAGAAAAAAGATATACTGATATATCTTGCATAGGAGAAAAAAAATTGGAAAAATTTGTAATAAAGGGCGGTCGCTGTCTTAATGGTGAAGTTGTGATAAGCGGCGCAAAAAATGCCGCTGTCGGAATTATTCCGGCTGTTATACTGTCCGATGAACCATGTATACTGGAAAACGTACCGGATATAAGCGACGTATCAATAAGTCTCAGGATATTGCATGAAATGGGCGCAAAGGTTCAGACTCTCAGCAGAGATACCTTCAGAATAGACGCCAGCGGTATTAATAATTACTGCGTTCCCTATGAAAGCGCAAGACAGATGAGAGCTTCATATTATTTTTTGGGAGCGCTTCTCGGTAAATTCAACAAAGCAAGAGTTTCAATGCCAGGTGGCTGCCCATTGGGTGACAGACCTATCGACCAACATCTGAAAGCATTTTCGGCGCTGGGAGCAAGATGCAATCTTGACCACGGAATGATAGACGTTTCCGCAGATAATTTAAAGGGAAGCCAGATATATCTTGACGTTGTTTCAGTAGGCGCAACAATGAACGCTATGCTGGCAGCCGTTAAGGCAAAGGGATTAAGCGTTATTGAAAATGCCGCAAAAGAACCTCATATAGTCGATCTTGCAAACTTTTTAAACTCTATGGGTGCGGATATTATGGGCGCAGGAACTGACGTAATAAAGATCAGAGGCGTTGGCTACCTCAGAGGTACTACTTATTCAGTTATCCCCGATCAGATCGAAGCAGGTACATTTATGGTTGCCGCTGCAGCCACAGGCGGCGACGTTTTAATAAAAAACGTTATTCCTAAGCATCTGGAATCTATCTCAAACAAACTGGAAAAAATAGGCGTTAATGTTGAGGAATTTGACGACAGCGTAAGAGTATGGGTGGACGGACCTCTTGTTAAAACCAATATCAAAACAATGCCTCATCCTGGGTTTCCTACCGATATGCAGCCTCAGATGGCTACTCTCCTTACCCTTGCCGAAGGTACGAGTATTATAACCGAAGGGGTCTGGGAGCAGCGTTTCCGCTATGTGGACGAGCTTCGGAGAATGGGCGCAGATATTTCGGTTGACGGAAAAGTTGCCGTTGTGGAAGGTACAGGCTGTTTGCAGGGTGCTCCCGTAAAGGCGTGTGATCTGAGAGCAGGCGCTGCGCTTATAATCGCAGGTCTTGCAGCTTCAGGAGTTACCGAGGTAGAGGATATTCATCATATCGAACGAGGATATGATAATCTTGATAAAAAGCTTCAGGCTCTCGGCGGAGATATTATTAAAAAGCATTTTCCGGGCAGCTCGGTAAGAAAGGCTATTTAAGAGCCTGTTTAAAATCTTTATTATGCACGTCTTTTCGGCAAATTATGCTCGAAAATCTGCTTAAAAAGATATTAAACAAGCTCTAAGGTAACACTGCACAAAGACCGCCTAAAGGCGATTTTTAGAAAAATAAATCAATTCAAGGCAATATCGCACAGACTGGCGGTATTGCCTTAAGACATATTTTAAAGGAGTATATAATGCTTGTAACAATTACTTTAAATATGCTTTCGGCGTTAATTATATTAATAATTAACGTTGTTAATCGCAAAAAGGGGGGGGGGGGGGGGGGGGGGGGGGGGGGGGGGGGGGGGGGGGGGG
>CAMWXM010000120.1 GCA_947178195.1 uncultured Ruminococcus sp. | reverse complement strand
GAATAATTACAATGTTTTTCGGACACAAAAAATAAATTTTTAAGAGAGGTTTATACTTATGGCAAAAATCGATCCCAAAAAAGCTGATGAACTTTTAAAAGTAGTGAGCAAAAAGATCAATGTTCCGGCAGATACTTTAAAGCGTCAGCTTGAAGAAGGTAAATTTGATGCCGCACTGAACGGCATGGGAAAAGAAGAATCACAGAAATTTAAGACGGTCATGAATAATCCTAAGCTTATGGAAAAAATCATTTCAACGCCTCAGGCTCAAGCGTTATATAAAAAAATTACCGGTGAGAAATAAGAATGGGGCGTCTGCAACCTATCGAAGCTAAAGGCTTCGATAGGTCAAGGCACAGGGGAATTTATGAATGTATTTAAGTAACAGAATATTTAAAAATTATAATATCAGTTAAACAAAATGAAATTTATCCCTGCGCCGAGGCGTTTCAAAGCAGAAAACAATAAATTTAAAGATTATAATGTCCCTGCTTTGAAACGCCGGCAGACGCCCCTGCCGGATAATTTCGTGAAAAGGGGAGAATATCTGCTATGGAAGATATGACAGCAAAAATCAAAGAGCTTCTTTCAGATAAGGAAAGTATGAAGCAGTTAAACGAGCTTGCGCAGATGTTTTCCTCTTCTGACGAAAGCGAAAGCAGCAGTGATAATAATAATGATAATAATACTGCTCCTGTCGGCGGCGACATGAGCGATATGCTGGGTTTTGATATTTCAAAGCTTATGCAGATGCAGGAAATCATGAGCAAAACGGAAAATGATAAAAATGCAGACCTGCTTATTGCGCTGAAGCCGCTTTTAAAAAAAGAACGCCAGGAACGTGTTGATAAAGCGGTAAAAATATTAAGGCTTCTGGCTGTCTGGAATGTTTTAAAGGAAAGTGGACTGCTTGAAGATTTATTTTAGAAATGAGGGAAAGCCGTGAATTATAGCCAGTCGGAAATTGATTCTATGCGAAATGACGCACTAAGAAGATCAAGGGAAATGCATAACCATGCAAATAATATAAAAAATAATGTACAAGCCGATAGGCCTCCAGAGCCTGACAATGAGCCGATGCAGGATAACAACTGTGAAAATAATATGAGAACAAAAGAAAAAAACAGCAATCCTTTAAGCGGATTGCTGTCAGGTCTGTTATCCGGCGGAATGGCGGATAACGATAAATTAATTATAATAATTTTAATTGTAATTCTTGCTAAAGAAGGAGTAGACATAAAGCTTTTATTAGCTCTTGGATATATCATTATGTAAAAATGGAGGAAATAAAATGAATGATTATATTTTTAAATTGATATGGATCGTTGCCGGACTTATAATGCTCAGATTTTATGCCAGAAGAAAAAAAACTATCAAATCAGCCATTATAGGAATGGTCTCCGGCGCTGCCGCACTTATATTGCTTCACTATTACGGAGATAACATCGGCTTTGCACCGCCTTTAAATTTATTCAATACGACTGTATCTCTTGTTATGGGCATTCCCGGCGCCGCACTTATAATGGCTGTAAATCTTCTGTTATAGGACAACGCCGTCAGCCTCAGTCAAGCCTGAATTGTGCTGCACGTACATCTTTTCTTTTTGATTGAGCTATAGGCAAAACTATTTCAGTCGACATCTGTATTTTGTCATAGGTATACTTTTTTATGTAAATCGGATTGACCAGATATGTTTTATGTATTCTCAAAAATTGATATGTCTCAAGCTGACGCTGTATATGATCCAACAGACCGTAAAAGCAATCCTTTTTGTAAAGATCATTAGCATAGTAATGAATAATTATCTTATGGTCGCTGCTTTCAAAATATATAATATCCTTTATGGAAATTTTAGCAGTCTCATATCCTGACTTATAGGAAAAAGCTTCCGCTTTCAGATGAAGCCTGTGTATAAGTCTTACAAACACTTTTTCAATTTTTTCACGGTTCAGCGGCTTATGTAAAAAATATAAAGGATCATATTCAAAAATTTCTATGGCATACTCTTTATTACCGGAAATATATGCTATCTGCGTAGATTCGTTTTTCATAATATTACGGATATTATGGCTTACGTCAATACCCGAAAAGCCTTCCATTTCAATATCAAGAAAAATAAGGTCGTAAAACTCGCCGCTGTTCAGATGCTCACATAGCTGTCTGCCGTTATAATATACATCTACCTCAATCTGAACGTTATGTTCTTTGGCAATTTCAGTTAAAAAATTTTCCACCTGTGTGCATATATTCTTTTCATCGTCAATTATTGCTATTCTTAACATACGTCGTTCCTTCTCCCTTATCAAAATAATATCATAAAATCAAGACTAAGTTAAGGCAACGCTATGACAATGTATGTAATGTATGATTCAAATTATTTTATATATTTTTTTCTTATTAATACAGTTGTAATTGTTGCTCCAAAGCCTATTACCATAAGCTCGCATAAAATCGGTTCTGAATTGCCTGTTTTAGGCGAACCCTCACGCTTTGTCTTTGTTGTACTATTGCTTGCTTCAGTAACAACAGCTGTCGTTGTTTTAGTAGCTGTTGTTTTAGTTGTTGATGTGTCTGATGCTTCTTCACTTACAGTAGTAACAGGTTTATTTGCGCTTTCATTTTCACTTGCTATTGAATCAATCAGATATTGTCTTAATTCTTCATAGGTCTGCTCTAATTTACCGTTGACCTGATAATCCGAAGTCCTCGGGTAATCCGCTGTCAACTCTGCCATCTGGCGTTCATACTCCTCCTGTCCAACGTTCTCGTCATTTATTAAATATTTTTCAGTCGGCATCTCGCTTCTGTCAATGCAGAATTCATAAACTTTATTGTATGAACCATTTTCCAATTTATAAAAATTATCATATTGATAGGAGGCATTTGTACTACGGGTAGACCAGAAGCAACCGTTTTTATTATTATATATCCACATTGATTCTCTATAGCTCCAGTTATCACATAAAATTGATTCACCTTCGGAATAAGTATATAATGTGTAGTAATGATGCTCACCGTCCCACATATAAAGTTCCGGTTCGTAATTATCGTCAATATAACATAACAAATAAGCTGATTCATTGTCATGCTGTTGAGCGTCAATAAGCTCCAGATAGGCTTCCTGCCAGGTTTTTTCTGTAGCAGCTGCACTTATATTCATTGCTGCAAATGCCATAATGAATGCTGATACCACCGCAAGCATTTGAACGATTTTACGTATAGATTTCATACTAATTATCTCCTTTATGTCTGTAATTTAAGTAGACATCGCATCAAGCTTGTCATGTACGATGTTACCTATGACATTTTAGCAGATATAGGTGCGATTGTCAACATTTAAATTTAACTGTCTTAAAAATGTATTCCCTATGTAATTAATTGTAACCTGTCGGTTACAATCATTGCCTTAACCATAGTATAATTATAACAGGCTGTTTTTTGATTTGTCAATAGAAATGTCGAATTTGGTATTAGTTTTGTCGAGTTTGGCATAAATTATGTAAAACTATAAAATCACCAATATCATAGGTTGGATTATGATTGAAATTCACTTATACAAATTTTTCATCAGACCTTCTTCCGCTGTATATTTTTCTTTTTAACCAGATGTCAACTATAAAATATCCGTTTTTTTCATATATGTTTTTTATCCCGTCATACTTTTCCACTATCTGGGAAACAGAATAAATACCGAATCCATGGGCGGCGGTATCTTTTTTAGTTGTATGAAGCTCACTGTTTTTATTCAGTACTGAATTTTCAATTTTGTTTCTGACTAAAATGCAAAGATAATTACCGTTATTTGTTATAGAAAGCTCAATTTTAGGCGACTTTATCAGCATACTTGCTTCTATTGCATTATCAAGCAGATTTGACAGCAGAACACAAATATCCAACTCGTCAAATACGGAAAAATCAGATTCGATAGAAAGCTTTATATCAATATTATTTGCTTTACAGCGGCTTATCTTAAAATTTAATATGCCGTTTACAGCGTTGTTTTCAACCGAAACATATTTGAATATATTTGTTTCGTAATGTACAAGCAACTGCCTAATATATTTTTCAGCTTCATCTGAACATTTATTTTCCAATAATCCAAGAATGCTGAGAAAGTGATGCTTTAAATCATGCTCAGTCTTTTTGATCTCCTTATTTATATTTGCTGCGTCCTCAATCATAGATCTCTGCTCGGACAGTTGTATTTCAAGCATAGATATCCTGAGCTCTTTTTTATTTTCTGTGGAGATCAATCTGAAAGCGTAAAATATAAATATGCTTATCACAACTACGCAAATTGCTAAAATCAGGCTTAAAATATTCTGATCCCCGTTTCCAAGCTGTAACTCAAATATAATGTTAGCTATTGAATTTATTGATAAAATAGACATAAAGCTAATAATAAAATCCGATGATTTAAATTGGAATGTGACTTTTCTGAAAATATGCAATATTATTCTGGTTACTATAAAAAATATAAACTTAGTCATAAATAAAGCCAATAACCGTACAGAATGTCCTGTTGTCATAAGCTCTTCCGATGTAATATCAAATAAATATGAAAATATAAATGTTGTAAATAAATTTATGAGCAATATTGATGTGTAAAGTAAAATCGGTATTGCAATTTTTTTAATATAATTTCCCTTCAGGAATATGAAATCATATATTATAAAAAAAGCAATTGTTATAAGACTCAACCATCCTTCAAACACCATAATGTTATTCAGAAAAGTAATGTATCCGGTTATGAGCAAAAAGAATATGCCAAGGCATAGCCATTTTTTTAATCCCGAAAATTTATATTCAAAAACCTTACCCAATGTCTCCAGAATAATAATATTTTCAAAAATTGTTGCCAATAATTCAACTATTATCCAAAACCATTTCATTCTATACTCCTTGAAAACATCTGAACCTGTTCCTTGACGTTTGTTATTCTGTTTCTGCTGATAGGTATCTGTGTTATACCATCGCTTAAAATAACTGCGGTTTTTTCTATAGAATAAATGTGACGATAATTTACCAAATATCTGGAATGTACTCTTATAAATCCAAAATGACCGATCTGTTTTTCAATATCATTCAGGCTGCGGCGAACACATTGCTTACCGTCTGTAAAATAAAATTCAGCATAATGGTCATCGCTTTTTACATACAGCACATCAAATAAATCAATCTTAACAATAGAACGATTATCAGAAATATTAAGTATATGATTTCTTTTGTGAACTTCTGTAAGAACTACATCTAATATTTCATTTATCTCATCATCAAAAAAGCTTTTGCGTACAAACCCCACAGCCTTAAACCGATATGCCTTATATACAAGCTCGTCATGATTGGTGACGAATACTATTACCGTTTTAGGACTTATGTTATTTATGGATTCGGCAGCGTCCATTCCCGTCAGCTGCGGCATGTCTATATCAAGAAAAACAACGTCAAAGGGCTCGCTTTTATTATCATTCAGCAGCTTTGATGGTTCTGTGTATAAAGAAAATCCGCACTGGATATCCCGCAGTTCAAGCCGCTGCTTTATACTTTTACTGATATAGTTCAAATCCTTTTTACTGTCATCTGCTATGGCGATCCTTATCATACAACGATCCTCCCCTGCTATGATCTGCTATATCAAATCATACCATATATAATGGGAAAAATCAAGGTATCCTTCCAATCGAAATCACTCGAATTTCTGTAATATATTTCCATCATTATCAATATTAATAAATATCTCATTATTATTTTCGTCCGAATATCCAACAATAATAATATCATCAATTATGGAAATGCATCGTATTGATTTGATATTAAGCAGTTGTCTTTTTTTGGAAAAGTCTGAATTATAAGCAAACAAACCATTTGCATCAGCTATCAGACATTCGCTGTCAGTAAAATTCATGGTATGTATTTCGGTAAGCGGAATGTCAAATGAAACAGTTTCATTTTCACTAATAGAATAGCGATGCAATGTACCTTTCTTCATAAAATAAACATAGTTGTTTCTATAACCCATTATTCTTTCGCAGTCCGGTATAATAAGTTCAATATCAAAGCTACCAAGATCAGAATTATACAAACCTTCCGGACCTTCAAACCATAGTTTTTCTGCATACTTCGCATTAAAATAATAACCCGAAGTAATTTCACAAACAGGCTTAATTTCCTTAGTATCATACGCAAGCGAGTATAGCATATCTTCGCCGTTGTACTTAAAATATATAGCGCTTTTTCCATATACAAAATAGCAGTCGTCAACGATGATCTTTTTTTCGTTTCCGGACAGCTCTGCCAAAGAGCTTTTTGAATGAGTAGCTCCGCCCCAGTCCTGACAGTACATAGTATTTTCCTTTACAAAACAGTTCCACACTCCGTCAGTCACAAAGGATTTATCTCCGCTTTTATCGTATCGGTAAAATTTATTGTCGTGCCAAATGGAAATATAAAAATTACCATCATACGCATATGCAGGACTTGAATGTGTAACAGCGCTTTTGGGAGTGCCATTATTTAGCAGCTTTACGCAAATATCATTTTCAGCAAAGAAGTCGCTTACCTCAGTTGGTTCAGTAACGACTGTTTCTGACGCCGATTGGGTAACAGTGATTTCAACCGTTTTGAAATAATCTGACTCCGATTTACCCCTTGCACAGCCTGTAAGCAAAACAATTGCAGATAAAAATATTAAAATTTTTTTCAAGGTATCGCCTCCATAGGTGTTAAGTTTCATCTGCACGCCATTTTTCTGTTTTTTCTGATAGCCATGGAAACCAGTACAGATCATATACTGTAAGATATTTTTTATGTATTCCTCCATGAATATCCGACATAATGTCCCAGCTATCAACAGTTAATATATCATATTTTCCGTTTTGAGTTCCGATTTTTAATGAACCATAAACAATATATTTGTTACGGTATTCGTAACATATTGGCTCTGAAATGTAGTCAGACGGAACCTTGCCGTTCAAGTGAACATAATAGTGTGAATCAAGTGATTCATAGTCCCGGCAATCAACGATATACCAGCCGCTGTCTGTAGTATCTCCATATATAAGTTCCAATATATAATATTCCTTATTCTTATCAATATCATCTGAGCTGACCGCAAACTTTACGGGAACAAAAAGCATAACAATCGGAATAATAATTATTATTATGATTATTACATATCTTTTCTTTAATCGCTTAAAATAATTAATAACATTTTTCATTGCTTCATCCTTTCAAAACAGCTATTTCTTCATGAACATCAAAAGCCATATCACATATCAAATAGCTCGTGATAATTTTCAGATATCTCATCATAGTTAATTATTTTAAAATAATATTCATTATCAATCATTGCATAGTTCGCCATTAATGTTACTCTCAATTCCGACCGATTATCCAACCCAATCATAAAAGCTGTAGCAATTCCGTTTAAAAGTATTGGGTCTACCGGAATTGTTTTTACAGACATCAAAAATTCCACATACCTATTATAATCGCTGTCAATTTGTTTTTCAAAAGTACCATCCGGCGTATATGTTGTTAAACGTACACTTTCCACATTATTATTTATCAGCATAGAAATATTACTTTCCCATTCGCTTTTCTTTGCAAAGGGTTCAATATCAGTTTTGAGAAATTTTTTAAGCTCCGAGTAATCTACCTCAATTTCAAAATGATCGCCTATCGCATGCTCTACTCCTGCACATATAATTACTGCATTTTCTGAGAAATAAAATCTTTTTTTATTTTCAAGTGTACCTTGAAGATTACATGGTCCTGAATGAGCAAGATCATTTTTATATTTTTCATATAATTCGTGATCTTTATTTATGCCCCATTCTTTAAGCTTTTTAGGCAGAAATTGCTCATGGAAATTACTGTCAACCACTTCTGCGAAATCATCGTCAATGGAGTAAATATCAGATAAGGAAATAATTGAAGCATTTTCAACATCAATATTAATTGCACGAACAAAATTATTTGGCGACGCTGCCGTACTTACATATCCGTTTGCTTCAAACACAATGCTAAGTAAATTATTATTATAGTAAGTAACATCATAATCTGAAATCTCAAGATTCAGATTGATGTAATCTTCTCCATAAGCTTCCGGAGCGATATTTTCAGCAAAGTCACTTATAAGTTCGTTTATATTTTCATGAATATTATCGTTAAACTGAGGATATTTTATCTTAACGTTACTATTTTCATGAGATGTATCTGTATATACTTTATCATAAAATTCAGAATTTTTAATATCATCTTTTTTAACAATTATAAACATTAATATAACAAAAAGCACAAATACAGGAATAAAAACAATAATTTTTTTCATAATAATCCCCCTTAACTTACTACATTTATT
>CAMWXM010000119.1 GCA_947178195.1 uncultured Ruminococcus sp. | reverse complement strand
CAAATGCAAAGCATTGACGATAAAACCTATAAGAAATATTTTTCTATGCGCAGGGTGAATAGCAAGTATTTTCAAAATTTCATTAATTTTACATGATTGGTTTTGATAATTTTGCTATTTCAACCTTGCACGCAAATCAATTTTGTAAGCAAAACGATTTAATTAATATAGAAGAGTATCCTTTTTGTAAAATTTGAACTCATTTTTAAGTATTTCAAAATAATATTTTTCGTCAAAATATTCATAAACAAATTGAAAATTCAGATGGAATTTTAAAAATTGATTTGCGTGTCAACCTATTGACAGACAAAAGCAAATATGATAAAATAAAAGCGTATAAATTCATACAAGATAATTTTGAAGGAGAGTGTGATATGAAATTAAAAACAAAAATTTTAAGTGTTGTTTCAGCAGCAGTATGTGCCGTGTCCTTTTGTGCAGGGGCACTGGTGGTTAATGCAGAAACTTACAGCGATGAAATGAAATATGGTGACTATCTTTCCTATAAACAGGTTGATGCAAATCTGGATGGAACTTATGATTATATTGAAATCTCAGGCTGTGACAAGTCGGCAAATGAGGTGACGGTGCCGAATAATATTGATGGTTTGCCTGTAAGGGCAATAAAAGCTGCAGCATTCTTTGATTGCGATCTGAGAAAATTAGATTTGCCTGATAGTCTGGTATCAATAGGCGATAATGCTTTTAACCACTGTAGACGCCTGCCAATTATTGAGATACCGGACAGTGTAACATCAATGGGAGTCTCTGTATTTTATAAGTGCACAGATTTAACAAAACTAAAATTGTCCGAAAACTTAACGGAAATAGGAGATGAATCATTTGTTGGTTGCCGCAACTTAACATCTATAAGCATACCGAAAAGTGTAACAACCTTAGGGGGAGCTGCTTTTTCAGGCTGTTGGGCGCTCAAAGAGATAAGTTTGCCAAATGGAGTTAAATCTATAGGGGGGAAAAATACATTTAATGAGTGTTTTAACCTGAAAAGCATTAAAATTGAAAATCCTGAATGTGAAATTTATGACGATAAAGATCTAATTCCTGGAAATGTCGTTATTTATGGTTATGACAATTCAACTGCCTATACATATTCTTTAAAATATGGAAAAAGCTTTGTATCATTAAACAGTGGTACCGTTATTACAACGCCTGCTGTTACAACAAAGCCTATTGTTGCTACAACTACTGTAAGTGCTCCCTATTATGAAACAACAAAAACGAGTGGTAGTAATACTGTTCCAAAAATAACATCATCAAATAAAGTAACAACAGAAACAGGTACAACAGATATTCCGGTTTTTACAGAGGTAAGCACACAAAGACCTATAGCGGGATGGCTAATAACTGAGGTTAGCTGTAAGGCTTCAGCAATGAATATAGTTATGGATGCGGCGGATGTACCTGCAAGCATGATGTTGGAGCTTTTGTCAGATAACGGCGTTGACGCTGTAGTTTACCCCAAGCTGCCTGATGGGTTTTATATTACCAGAGTTTTCGGAGAAAATGGAAATAGTATTATGTATAATGGTGCAGAAAACTCCTTTGTTATGACTGGAAATTATGCATTTGTGGACATTTGTGCTGATAAACCTGTTAGCCCAGGAAAATATAAAATTGAATTTGACATAAGGCAGGAAAAACGTGTAGAAAATTTATCTCATGATGGTGGCATTTGTTATATTTATAAATATAATGTCGCAGGTGGAGAATTTACAGTACCAGATGAAAATGCAGTTCCCGGAGATGTAAACGGTGACGGAAAAACAACCGTTTCAGACATAGTAGAAATGCAGAAATATTTAACGAAATTTAAACCTATTACCAAAAAAATTTTTGAACAGTTAGATTTAAATAATGACAGCAAATTTAATGTGTTTGATTTTATTATTCTGAAAAGACAAATTATAAATGCTGCAAAATAATTATTAAAAATAACACCGCATAAAGTATTGAAATATACTTTATGCGGTGTTTCCAATGTTATCAATGCTTTATAGAGTTTTGATGGTATTACTAAAAACATACAGCCGTACTACTTTCCGTGTTTATGAGATTAATTAGATTGTATGATCTGTAATACAAATTTTTAATAATCATATCTTGATTTTTACCGTTATGCATGGTATGATTTTGATAAGATAAAGTCTTATCAAGGATGTGATTTATATGAACATAGTAATATGTGACGACAGCCAATCTGATGCATTAGCTGCCAAGAAGTCATAAAGCAAACATTACATGAATTACATATAAAAGCCGAATTTGATTATTATTCAAATTCGTCAGACATTGAGCGAAAACTAATCATCAAAAAAGAACCGCTTGATATTTTGATTTTGGATATCGATATGCCAGAAATATCGGGACTTGAACTTGCCGAAAAGCTTAGAGCAAACAATCTGAAACTGATAATTATTTTTCTTTCTGCTCATGAAGAATTTGTGTTTAAGGCGATTAAATTTCAGCCGTTTTGGTACATAAGAAAAATTAAGCTTGAGTCAGAAATGCCTGTAGCTATTCACTCAGCGGTAAGGGTACTCAAAATTAACAGTGACAAGCAGATTGCACTTCATACCGATGATGGTGATATAAAGGTTATGATTTCAGAAATTATGTATTTTGAAACTGAAAAACGTAAAGTAGCAATACATTTGCAAAATAACAACAAGATTTTGGTAAACAAAACAATTTCGGAAATTCAAGAATTGATAAGCAAGGATAGTTTTATAATGATTCATCGAAGCTGTGTGGTTAACGCAGATTATGTGAAAAAAATTTCAAATAGTATTATCCTACTTGATAACGAAGAAAAGCTTTTAGTCAGTCGAACAGGATATAAATCAGTAAAACAGCAGCTTTTAAACGTTTGGGGTGAAATATAGAGATGATATATTGGATTATTGAATATAGTGCAACATTTTCAGAATGGTTTCTTTGCTCGATATTTTGCGGAACATTTATCAAAGATACAGATTTAAAAGCAAATCTTAATAAAAGACTTGCCATATCTGCCGTATTTGCGACAGCAATGTTATTTGTCAACAGTTTTGAGTTTTATTCGCTTATTACAGTTAGTCTTGGTTTTATAATAGCGCTGCTGTCTACAATAATATGATTTCTAAACGTGAGGAAGAAATCGCAGATTTGCAGAATAAAATTGAAGAAAGCAGACAATATGATGAAGTGAGCCGACAGAAACGTGACAATCTGAAAAGCACAGCGGATTTACTCAAAGATATTCTATCAGAAAGTAAAATTAGCGATGCAAATCTCAGAATACTTGTAAAACAGATTTATGTGCATCAGAACGAGGATAAAAGCCTTGATATAAGGTTTGAATTTAATGGAGACTTTGAGGATAGATCCGTAATTTATGCGAAAGAAGAATCAGCGTGAACAGAAAGTATAGATAATAAAAAGTCCCTATTTTCAGGGACTTTTGTCGTTGGTGCGGGTGACAGGACTTGAACCTGCACACCTTGCGGCACAAGAACCTAAGGGTTGAGTAACGATAGTGGAAATATAGTTGTAACATATCGAATAGAAAGTGAAAGATTTGAATACAACCGAAAATTCCAGTTAATACAAAATATTCGTCAGATTAATATTTATATAATAAAAAGTATTTATCAAAATATGTAAACCTTAACATCAAAAACAGTATCGGTTAATGATTATTCAGTAACCAGATGCTGCTTATTTTAATTTTGGAATAAATTGTTATTTCTTTTCAGCAGGAACGGTCTCAGCATATCCTTTCCATGCAAAAAGATTCGGTTTAAACAAAAGCGGCATCCACCATCAGATAGTTGCAAAAATTGTTGTCCTGTCTTCTTTTTTCGTGCAGGCCAGTGTAAGCAAGTTCGTTGAAATCAGTGTTGTCACCTGTGCAAATTTAATTTATTTCATATCTTTATTCTCTATTTTGGTTGATATTGTTGGTTTAAGGCAACACCGTACAAAGATCGCCTGACGGCTTTGCTCGTAATCTGTTTATAAACTTTCCGTCATAAACACCCGATGGAAATGCCCTTGGGGTACACATAAATTTCTTGACATGTGACCGTAGGAAATCTCTTTAGGGACTCAGTATGCCTGCAAGATTTTTATACAATCTTACAAAAAATTTATTGAAACATTTCATGCACAATCTTTTTTCAGTATTACTTTAATAAAACCAAAATAGTTGGTTGAAATTAATCTGATTTTATGTTATAATAAAAAACATGTTTAGTGGTGCACTAAAAATATTATATAAGGATGGAAGAATATGAAAATTACTAAAAATATCAAATTTGCTGTAAGCACATTTGTGTCGTTGGGAATAATATTATTTTCTTTTCAGTTTATTTCATTTAGTAAAATAAGCGCTGAAAATAATAGCAAACTGATTGCCTTGACATTTGATGACGGACCGAATACTACTACAACCAATGAAATACTCGATATTCTGGAAGAATATCATGCGTCAGCTTCATTTTTCCTTATTGGAAACAATATAAATGAAGACAGTGCTGTAACAGTAAAAAGAGCATATGATATGGGTTGTGAAATAGATAATCATTCTAAAACACATTCTAATATGTCCAGCATGGATGAAAATAAAATGCTTGAAGAAATTGAATATGTAGACAATTATGTTTATGAGATTACCGGTGAATATACTAAATTTTTTCGGCCGCCATATATTGATACAAGTCAGGAAATGTATGATGTAATTGATAAGCCGTTTATATGCGGAATTGGCTGCAATGATTTCATGGAAAATGTAACTTCTGAAGAGCGTGTGGAAACAATTATTTCTGCTGCTGAAGACGGACTTATCGTCCTTCTTCATGATGCACAGGGAAATTCACAAACAGTAGAAGCGCTTAAAACTATTATTCCCACACTTCAGGCAGAGGGATATGAATTTGTTACATTAACTGAACTTTTTAAACGTCAGGGTGAAACTCCGAAAGAAACCCAACTTTATAGTAAAGTAGCTAAATATCCATGTAAAAATTATGCTATATATAAAAATATTTTTTCAGGAGAAGTTATAGGTGATACAAGCTGGAACGAATGGAGTAGCACGGCAGTATTTGACGGCAATGAACTCGAAGCACTTGATAATACTTATGCCATTGAAGTAACGTATGAAGGTATCTATCAGCCTGTCATTGCTCTTCAAAAATGGACTGGTGATCCTCTTTTCTGCTCAGTACAACCAAGTTACTATAATGGTGAAAAAGCATGCTTCCTTGCTTCCGATCTTCAGAAAGAGCTTAATAAAAATAATGTAATTTATACAGATATGAACAGAATATGTGTTATCCCTTATGGCGGTACAATGACGCTGAGAAATGTGGATCTGCTTTTAAAAAATTCACAGGATAATCTCTGCGGTGATGTCAATGACGATGGAAAATTTGATGTGGCTGATATTATAGCTTTGCAGAAATATTTGGTGAAAGCAGGTTCTCTCAAAAATTGGAAAGTTGGAGATTTATATACAGATGAACGTATTAATGTTTTTGATCTTTGTGTGATGAAAAGACTGTTAATACAAAACAAATAAAAACTTTTTTTCAGCACATTCAAGTAGCACAGCAGTGGATGCAAGACTTGTAAATAAGAATTGTATATAAATTGAAATCCGTCAATTGTTGTAGTTGACGGATTGTTTTTTATTCATCTTTCGTCCAGTTTATTTGGCTTCTTTTAATTTAAACTTTTGTTCTTCTTGCTTTTCATAGAGCTGTTCTATAAATTGTTCGACACGTCCTTTACTGCGTTCTGAAAGCTTTGAATATTTTTTAAGCAGTTCATTTTCATCATCATTGTACATCTGTTTATTTTTGTAAATAGTCAAATCAGCCATGTAATCTAAACTGACATTATAATATTTAGCAAGCTGTATCGCCCTTGAAAAGGGTATCTCACGTTCGCCTTTTTCGTATTTACCATAGTATTGCGCCGTTGTACCCAGATATTCCGCTATTTCCGACTGAGTTTTATCGGCGTCCTCTCTCAGATCCTTAATTCTTTGATATAAAGCCATATATGACAACTCCTTTCTAAGAAATATTATCACAAATCGCAAAAAGGTATTGACAAATCAGCCTTAATAGATTATAATAATACTCAAACAAGTCTAATATGATTATAAAATATTATTCTGAATTGGAGGAGAAATTATGTATACAAAAAAGAGAGCTTTTAGTCTGTTTATGACTTTTATTATGCTTTTTGCAATTGTTGGTATCATGCCAAAGATGGAGGTAGGGGCAATATATCAATCAGAAGTTATAACTAAATTAAATTCTTTGATGAATCAATATGTTGGAACTACATGGAATGACAATTATTATGGAATTCAATGTAAAGGATTTGCTAATTTAATATTTTATAAATTATTTAATGTGGTACATATAGGCGCTTATGAAAATACTAATAAGTATTATATTCCATCGCCAAGTGGCGCTATAGAAGTTGGTAGACTCAATTTTTCAGATATGAGCCAAGATAATTCTAAAAATTTGCTTCAAAAGGGATATCCTGGAGATTTTATACAAGTAAGAAGAAGAGGAAAAAGTTATGGACATTCAATGATTTTGGTTAATGTAGATGCAAATGGAATAACTGTATTTGATTGTAATTCTGATGGTAAAAACGGTGTAAAATCATACTATGTATCTTACAATGATTTTTATTCTAAAAATAGTGCTATGTCTTTATATCATGCAAATAATTATATAATTGATAACCCTCCTGTTATTACGAATTCATATATTAGCCAGATTAATTTTGAAAGTTTTAGAGTAGCATGTGATGTTTATGATAATGTAGGAGTTGATAGAGTAAAAATGGCAACATGGACTACAGCGGATCAATCAGATGTAATATGGAGAGATGCGTATTTCAATGGAGTTTCTTCTTGGTTCATTGATATACCACGAAGTGATTATAGGGAGCAACCTGCCATATATATAACGCACATCTATGCTTATGATGCGCAAAATAATTATGCAATAAATGAAATAATATACCAGCCTGATACTGAATTTCCAAAAATCACAAATAAGTATATTAGTGAAATGAAAAGTGACAGTTTTAGAGTTGTATGTGATGCCTGTGATAATGTCGGAATAGATCATGTAAGAATTGCAACATGGACAGCAAGCGATCAATCTGACTTAATTTGGAGAGATGCATATTTCGATGGTGTTGCATCGTGGTTTATAGATATACCAACAAAGGATTATAGAGAAAATTCAGAAGTTTATATATCCCATATTTATGTTTATGATGCAGATGGAAATGCAACAGCTGAAGAAATTATCTATTATCCTGATTATTCTGGTCCTGAATTTACAGATGTGTATTTGAGTGAGATATCCGACACAAGTTTTAGAGTTGTAGCAAGAGTAAAGGATGCCAAAGGTGTGGATTCAGTTAAAATTGCAACATGGACAACACCAGATCAATCAGACTTAATTTGGCGTGAAGCTGCCAATAACGGATATGGTGATTACTTTGTCGATATTCCTGTTAGCGAGCATAGTCGAAATCCTGATGTGTTTATTTCTCATATATATGCCTATAATAGTTGGAATATTTCATCAACAAAAGAGATACTATATAAAGTAAATGTTAAAGGTGACATCAACTCAGATGGCGAATTCAATGTAGCCGATGTAGTCCTCCTTCAAAAATGGCTCGTAAAGAAAGGAAGTTTAACAAATTGGCAAGCTGCAGATATGAATTCTGATGGTCATGTTAATGTTTTCGATATGATAATACTAAAGCGGAGGATATTGAAAGGGTAATTTTAAAACCAAATGTTAAATTTAACTCAAAATAAACTTTTGGAATACCCCCTATGTCACAGTGCGACGGCATAAATGCACAACCTAGTGAATCTGCCAATGGGACAAGGATAGAAATACAAATGAAATTTTGATTGATGACGTAGCTGCTGATATTGTTCGTGAGATTTTTCAGAAGTACATTGAGGGATATGGACTCACAACAATTGCACGAAATCTTAACGAGCGTGGAATTAAATCCCCCGAATACTTCTCGCATAGAAAAATAGGCGCACAGCGTACTGAAATATGCAAGAAATTTTTATGGGCGCAGACTACAGTCAAACGAATATTGGAAAATGAAATTTACACTGGAACGTTGATAAACCACAAAACAATTACATCTAAAATTTATAAAACCAAAAGCACTGTTCCCGAAAATGAGCAGTATAAACATGAAAATTTTCTTCCTGAAATTATTGATCAGCAGACTTTTATACAGGCTCAGAAAATGCTTGAAAGCCGTAAAAAATCAAACGTCAGAGCGAGTAATGGTAGAG
>CAMWXM010000118.1 GCA_947178195.1 uncultured Ruminococcus sp. | reverse complement strand
GTTTTCATAAATTTAAAAAAAGCTGTTTACAAAAATTATTAATAATGTTATAATAAAAAAAGATAATGACATGCTGAAAGGAAGGATAATATGATAAAATCAAAATTCAAACGGATCATCTCCTCTGCAGTATCTGCGGCGATGCTGTTTTTTTCCATGGGAACATCGGCAATTATCGGAGCAGAAGCGGCTAACTCCGCCTTAAAATTCGATCTGGGCGCAAACGCTCAAAACGGATACACGTCAGTAAGCGCCTCCCAGAGTTACAACAGCGCTCAGGGCTATGGCTTCAGCGGCACAGGAGTTAAGGATGTTGCCGCATCAGGCAGCGGAGCTTTAAGCGACGCCGTACAATTTACCGATGACACAACCACCTTCAATGTGGATCTTGCAAAAGGTCTTTATAAGGTTGAGGTTGCTCTGGGAAACACTAACCGTACTTCCGTATACATGGAAAATATGCTCCAGATAGTTAATATGACAGGCAATAACGCCTATGATTCGATAATTATTCCTGTAACTGACGGTCAGCTTAATATCCGTGCGGCGGCAGGAAAGGCAGGATATGCTTTTACTATAAGCGAAGTGGATATTACTAAAATTTCAGACGACCCTACAACTCCTCCTACTGTGTGGTTTTGCGGCGATTCTACGGTGTGCAATTACTATCCCCTTGAGACAAGCACCCAGGCGGGCTGGGGACAGGTAATAAATAAATTTATCGATCCTAAATGGCAGGTACGTGATATGGCTGCAAGTGGACAATATGCAAAGGGTTTTGTAGAAGCCGGTCAGTTTGACGCTATTGAGCATTACGGAAAAGCTGGAGATATATTTATTATTTCTATCGGCATCAACGACACCAATTATTCCAATGCTGAAGAATATTATCAGACTGTTACGGATATGGTAAAACGTGCCAAAGCCAAGAACATGACCGTTTATCTTGTAAAACAGCAGGGCAGAAACGGCGACGCTACAAGAAAACCCCTTCTTACCGGCAGATGGTTCGGAGGACAGCTTGACCAGATAGGTCAGGAGCAGAATGTAAAGGTTATTGACCTGTTCAACCTTTTCCAGGATTACTGCATATCTATCGGCACTGATAAAACCACTGAGCTTTACATGACAGGCGATACTCTTCACCCTAACAGAGCCGGAGCTATGGTGCTTGCGGAGCTTGCCTCCAAAGAAATTGACTGGAGCGGCGAGCAGCAGAAAACCGAGGGTGCTGTTATTGATACTACAAAGACATACAGAATAAAAAATAAAAACAGCGGACTTTATATGTCTGTTGAAAATTCTGTTGCTGAAAACGGTACAAACGTTTCCCAGCAGGAGGATAATGAAGTAAATCCAGGCAATATCTGGAGCTTTAAACAGGCAGACGATGGCTATTACTATGTTTACAGTACAGTCGGCAGCGGCGAGTATCTTCTTGACCTGGTCGGCGGAAATACCGCTCTGGGAACTAATATAGGAATTTATCAGAATACAAATTCTGACGCTCAGCTTTTTAAATTTATTGATAACAATGACGGTTCTTATGTGATCGCCACCAAGGTGACAGATGATAAAAGCGCAGTAGAGGTAAAGGATGCACTGGGAACTCCGGGCGGCAACATTCAGCAATGGGAGATCAACGGTCATGCCTGTCAGTCCTGGATATTAGAGCCGGTGGTCTATACCGGCACTTCGGAAGAAACAATTATTATAGGCGATGTTAATCATGACGGAAAATTAAATGTATTTGATTATATCCTGATGAAAAGAAAAGTCAATGATTTTAACGGCTTTGAAAGACAGTTTGCGGATACCAATTCCGATGGAGTAGTCAATGCCGACGACATAAATTCTATGGCAAGCTTCCTTACCAAAAAGGGCGGATTTGACGCAGTTAAAAATAAAAGCAGATTTTATTATGCTGACGAAGCGTCCTTTTCTAAGGGTATGACCGAAAGCGTAAATAGTGGATTTAAGAAAAACGGTTATTTAAATCTCGATAACTGCGAAGGAAGCTTTGTAGAATGGAGTGTCAACGCTCCTGAAAAGGGCAATTATCTTTGTACATTTAGTATTGCAAACGGCAGTACCGCAAACAGAGTAATGAAGATTTCTGTAAATAATGGTTCGGATTACTGGATGCAGGATTTCCTTTCTACAGAGCTGTGGACTACATGGCAGGCAAGAGGAATCGTTCTTCCGCTTAATAAGGGTAAAAATATTATAAGAATGATTTCTGCTACCGAGCAGGGCGGACCCAATATTGATACTCTTTATATGGAGCTTACAGACGAGCCTATTGCGGAGATATATGTTCCCAAAGAGCCGGATATTCCTGATGAACCTACAGGAAACAAACAGATATTTATTGCCGGAGATTCTACCGTCCAGACATACCGTGCAAGCTATGCGCCGCAGCAGGGTTGGGGAGCATTCCTTCAGGAAAATATGCCTGAAGGCTATACCGTTTCCAATCATGCTATTGCAGGAAGAAGCTCAAAGAGCTTTTATGACAACGGACGACTTGATACAATATTGGAGCAGATGAACAGCGGAGATTATTTGCTTATCCAATTCGGAATAAACGATTCTGCGGCAAGCAATGCGGAACGTTATGCGCCTACAAGTGGTTCTGTTCCCGGTACAGAAGGCAGTTTTGAATACTACATGTCCAAATATATTGAAGGTGCGCTTGCAAAGGGCGGAAATCCTGTTCTTGTAACTACCGTTTTAGGACTTAAAGCCTATAATAGCAGCAAAAAGACCTTTGAGGGCAGTTATTCAAATTACTGCAATGCCATGAAACAGCTTGCGGCATATTATAAGATACCGTGTATTGATCTTAATGCGCTTATGGTCGACCATTACAATTCAATCGGTTATGATGCAGCATATCAATACCATATGTGCTCGACAGGCAGTACAGATATGACCCATTTTACAGAAACGGGTGCAAAGGCTGTTGCAAAGCTTGTGGCTGATGAAATTAAAAAACAAAATATTCTTAAATAAAAAGCCGCCGCATAAGGAATATCGACTCCTTATGCGGCGATTTTTGTGGGATGTCAGCTTAATTTTTTCATGAATTTTTCAGCATAAACAACAAATCTCTTATGAGTACCCTGTCCGATAATTCCATTTTCATCTTCGGCGGTAATTTTAAAGGTCAATTCTCTTCCGTTGATGTCTGTAATTTCTGCCGTAGCTTTTACCAATTTTCCTATAAGCACCGCCTTATCATGAGTGATATTCAGCATAGTACCTACTGTAGTTTCATCGTTTTCAAGGAATCTGCTGACCGCATTGCATGCGGCTTTTTCCATAAGTGCAGTCATCATAGGAGTTGAAAATACTTCTAAAGAGCCACTGCCTACCGCAAGAGCAGTGCTGTCCTTTGTAACAATAGCTTCCGCATGACCTGTTATCCCTGTTTTTATTTCTTTCATTTGAATTACTCCTTTTTAATACAATACCGCACAAAGCTTTAATTGTGCGGTGTTGTTTTTTTATTGTGCAGCATTAGCTTCGGTGGCCTTTTCGGTAGTTTTTGCTGTTTTATCAGCTGCTGAATCCTTGTTGTTTTCATCAGCCTTTGAATCACCTTCCGGTTCTGCCGCCTTTCCGATATCATTTTTATTAAAGCATACTATAAATCCATCGGTATTATTTCCCGAAATTTCGCATTCCGTCTCAGAAGGAACTGCTATCATAGTAAATGTACTTGATGTATCAGCCTGATAATAATAAACTTCATATTCATTTCCGTTGTCATCACTGAAATTCAGATGAGTTCCAGTGTAGTCACAGGCTTTGATTTTTTCGAGATATTCTTCAAGGCAAAGATTGTTTTTTACTATATAGTAAGCATGAGGCTTGCCCACATATCTGAAATGCCACGGACGGTAATCAAATCCGGTTTTATCCTTTTTGTTGTCAGGATATCTTAAAATATAGCCGTACCTGTAGCAATTTTTTTCAAACCATGAATAATCGCCCTTGCCGTTAAAATCGCTGACTGTACCATCGTCTGCGCTTATTCCGAAATCAATGGAATATCCGGTATGGTAGTCGCTGAATCCCGGTTTTGCAGCTGCGCTTTTATCTTCGGCAGCATCGTAAAGCTCCTGCTGAAGGCTGATTGAACGATACCCCCCGTCAATCACCAGATCGGCATGATTTGTTTCCGATTCAAAGGCTTTTACCATATCGTTGAGAGCTTCGGCGGCTTCCTTGCGGAGTTTAACGTCTGCACTCATGACTGTATAGCTCTCAGTACCGTCGGTTTCTTTTATGTCATACATGCTGACAAGATTGTCCTCGTTTCCTTTATACTCGACATCATTGTTTACTACTATAAGAGGACCAAGATTCACATTATCATTATCGCTCATTTCCGTAACATAAATTGTCGAATCGGACGAAGGCTTATCAATACCCGAAGAAACAATTTCTTCATTTTCGCTGGTAGTCTTTTTAATATCGGTAAAATCGTTGGTCAGTTTTTTAATGCCAAAAATAACTGCTATTATAAGAATTACTGCCAGAGCCAGATCGATAAGACGCCGGATTATGTAATTTTTTTTCCCCTCTTGTTTTGTCTTGGTATCTCCCATAATACCGCCTCCTTTAAGAAAAATCGTTTCCTTATAACCATTATATCACATTTCCCGATAAAAATAAATACCTTTTTAAGAGTTTTTATTAATTTTTGTCGTTATTTTTTTTCAAAAACTGATAAACAGCGACAAAATCTATTGTAAAATCTCAAAATTTATGATATAATAATTATTACTCGATAAATCAATGGGTTTTATTAGCCGCTGTAAAGTCATTGATAACATTTTTGCGGCAGAATGGAGAAATGATAATAATGAGCGAAGACAAAAAGAAAAATGGAGTAACAGGTTTTTTCAGCGAATTTAAAAAATTTATCAGCAAAGGTAATGTAATTGACTTGGCAGTCGGCGTTATCATTGGCGGAGCGTTTGCGTCGATAATTTCATCGCTTGTAGACGATATTATTATGCCGGTCATAGGTACTATTCTTGCGGGAATCAATTTCCACAACTTCGGAATTGAGATTCCATGGGGAAATCATCCGTTTATCAATATAGGAAGCTTTATTCAGGCAATAATTGTATTTTTACTGACTGCCATCTGTGTATTCGGTTTTGTGAAAATAATTGGAATTTTTTACAAAAAAGAAAAAGCCGCAGCAAAACCTTCTAAAGAAGAAGAGCTTCTTACAGAAATCCGTGACCTTCTCAAGGAGCAGAACGAAAATAGATAAAAATAAAATTTACGGCTTGAAGTCGTTTACTTACGGCAATACCGCACGAATATTTGTGCGGTATTGCTTTTTTTATTTATTATTTATTTGTATCAGGATTCTTTTTAAAGCGATCGAATCAAAAACGTTGATTTTTTTATCTTCATATACATCAGCGTTTTTTAAACCATTTCCTTTAAGCGTAGCTTTTTTAGTAAGATATTTATTTAAAAGTACAATATCTGATATTTCAACCTTACCGTTTACGTTTACGTCTCCTATAATTTTGTCGGGAACTGTAGGGTTAGTCTCAATAGGGGTCGTACCATCAGGTTCAGTACCATAAATCAGCGTGCCGTTAAGATAAACTGGTATTTTATCCGTTTTAACCGGGTCTTCCGAATCAGAAATATCGCCGTTTGAATAATCATTTGAAGCGTCCCAACCGCTGCCGTAATCAGGGAAAACAAGAGCCAACATGGTTTCACACTGGTGCCTGCCCTCTGAAATAGGAAGTGCTGCAGCGCCGTTAGGATAAGTAACTTCGATGTAATAAACATTATCTTTGTAATGGGTTATAGGCGATATTACCGCCGCATATTCTTCGCCGTACATTTTAGCTTGGTCACGGTCGACACGCACGACTACATCTTCCGCTTTATGCCCTGATTGAATAATTTCAGACGCATCAAAATAATATCTGTATGACAAATTATCAACAACTCTTGCCGGCCATGCCGTATGATTGGTAAATTTAAGGCTAAGAGACACGCCACTTGCGCTTGATTGTTTTATTGCCGCTTCAACGTAAAATTCATCGTCTTTCTTTTCGGGTTCAGGGAACGAAGGATCGGTCGTACCGCCGTATTCGTCAACCATTTTGCAGAGAAGCCCCGTGTAACCAGCGTTGTAGTCGCATGCGACTTCGCTATTGATATAATTTCCTCTGTCATCTTTGAAAGAACCGTCTTCCTTTGGACCGCCTGCCAGTGCGCCATAGAGGATATGACGGTTATTTTCCGGCGTTTCCACAGCATTTTTCCATGAAGCGTGAGCGGTTCTGTGGTGAACGTTAAGAGGAGGATTTTTACCGAAGCCTACTACATAGCTTCTGTCGTTAGGGTTATCTCCAAGACAGTAATTTATCTGAGTTTCGTAAAAGGTTTTGTATTTATCGCCGCTTATGTCAAGAGTATCCACAGCCACAGCCGTAATAAATCCTGCTGTAGACGCATATCTGAGACAACCCCATGTATCCAGATAAACAAGACCACCTTCAAGTTTATTTGCGCTGTCGGTAAGAAAATCAAGATGCTTTTTAACACGGTCTACATTTTTGCCGGTATTCTGAGCGTAAAGAAGCATTCCGCCCTGCATAACGTCGTCCCAGCAGTGTCCCCAGGAATACTTTAGCTCGTTCGAACCCAGTTCTTTATCAAGATTTGGGATATAGCCTTCAGCCTTGGTAATGTATTCTTGCTTTCCGGTTGCCTTATAAAGCCAGTTTGCCGCATAAAACAGATCGTCGTAAAAATGGTTGGAGCGATAAAATCCGCTTGCATCACTGTTATTATAGTCTGCGTTGCTTTTTGCCGAGTCTGCCATTTTAAATATGTTTTCAGCATGGGAAATATAGTCCTTTGTTTTTGAGGATCTGCCCTCAAGAGCGCATGCGCCTGCCGCAAGAGCAGCTGCCATTTCACCTAATACTGCGGAATAACCCTCGCCGGCTTTGGCGGTATAATATGGTCTGCCGCTAAAATAATCGTTTCCGTTTTCTTCCATACCGTACTCGTAAAGCTCCACAGGACCCCACCAGGTATGGTCTTCCTGTCCGTTGCCCACCTGATACACGATCTCATCTCCAAGATCGCATTCTGCCAAATAATCGAGAACAAATGTAAGATTATTTACATAGTTTGTCATTTCCCCGCATTTTTCAATGCCGTCGGGATATTGATAAAGACCCCATGCCAGCATAGAAGCTGAATAAGCCATCGGCATATTGAATTTTGCGTGATCTCCGGCATCGTACCAGCCACCTTTAATAAAGTCGTTCATGGTAGAGTCTGCTCTCCATTCTACCCTGTTCCAATCCGGGAGAGGACCAGCCTGTTGACATTCGTAAAAATACAGCGATTTCTGAAGCGCCTCGGCATAGTTGTAGTCCGAAGCGGCGGAAACTGCTCCGCTTAAAGCAGGTGTGACTGTTGTAAAAACAGACGCTGCAAGTACGGCGGTTGCAATAGCCGAACTAATTAATTTTTTCATTAAACGATACTCCTTTTTGTGTTGTTTTTGTGTACAATATCTCATATTATAATTATCCTATTTTTACAGCGGTTTGTCAAGATGTTTTGTACCGATTTTTTGAATATACAAAATAAATCCCGCCATATCTATATTTTATATGGTGGGATTTATTGTAAAAAATTATTTTTTATAAAAATCGATTTGAGTCATTGTCTGAAGGCTTGTCAGATTAAGATATTCGCTGTCGGCAATATAATATCCGAAATATTCAGATTTATTTTTTTCTTTAAGAACATTCTGACCGTTCACAATGCATTCGTCATTATTAAGAACAAGCACATAATAAAATTCTTCAGCAACATTAAACTGAGCCATTGTCTTGCGCTGACTTTCCTCGCTGAACTCGTATTCCTCAGTCATATAAGCAATAGCGTCCTTGCCGTTTAACACCTGAAAGCTTCCACTGTAGTAATTATCCGATTTATTGTCAGCTTTCTGGTAATATTTAAATGTACCGTCTGATTTCAGATCCAAAAGAACCCCTTCCGAGCCGCTCCACTTATTACCGCTGAGATAATCGCCCTTTTCTTCAAAGCTGTCGTTTCCGCATGCCGAAAGACAGAATAACATAATTATAGCAAGTGGAAATACCAGAAATTTCTTTAACTTGTTTAACATTTTTATTCTCCTTTAATATAAAAAATGCCTTGACATATGATTTAAAACAACACCGCACAGTATTTGTGTGCGGTGTTGCCTAAGTATCACAAATATATGGTCGAGGTGACGGGACTTGAACCCACGGCCTCTGCGTCCCGAACGCAGCGCTCTACCAAACTGAGCCACACCT